>CAYSDT010000027.1:0-7269 GCA_964429835.1 uncultured Ardenticatenaceae bacterium
AGGCGGGGATGGCGGTGGATGACAAGTTTACGTTTATGACGTATGAGAAGGTGTTGCGGGATGGACGGGTAATTAGTCGGGAATAGGGAACAAAAGAAGTCAGGCTTTTTGCAAAAAGCCTGACTTCTCATGTAGCACAAAACAATATGAACTGGTTTACTCCCTTTCATATCATCTTGCTTCTGATTTTATGTGGTAATGCGATCCCTGATTTGTTGAATTGTTAATACCTCTTGCTCAAGTTGTTTTTCAACCCCACTGACCATTGCTGTTAAATTTTCTGCAAGTGTTTTTAGCGTGGCAAAGGACATATTGACAACTGATGTTGTTTTACCATTGGTCTGCAAAATCAGGTAAGCGTCACCAAAACCCACACCATTGACAAAGCCGTTCACATAAAAATTAGGAACTTCGTCACCATGTAAAGCATTCTGTGCAATATGTTGCAATTGTTCGATGGCTTCTGTTTGCGTTGTTTTTTCTTGTTCAATATTCATTATATTTTCCTTTTTCCTTAACTATTTTGATTACCTTTTTTTATTTCTTGACCAAGCATACGGCGGGCATTTTTTTGGCGTATATGCATGTTGAGCGCAGCAAGCCCTCCTCCTAAAACAGCGATCAAAATCCCACATGGGAGAACAGACCAAAATTCTGGATACCATAAAATAAAGGCAATACTCAACAAAAGAAGCCCTACTCCAATGCGTAATCCCTGTTTTTGGGAGATATTTGGCTCTTCTGCTAATTGTGACACTTGAACAACCCAACGCAAACTGGTGTATACAGAATGGATGAGCAAGTATCCACCAACCAGCAAGAATAAAAACGCTAACATCCGAAGCAGCCAAATAATCATCATATCTCCTTAGTTTGCTGATGGATAACCCATGAAATAGGCTTCTCTTTCCTGCCAGTTATATCGTAACTCCCATCTATGTCCACCGAATGTTACAGGGTTATCCGTAAAACCGCGTATGTCATAAATCAAAGTCGGAACATTAATAACTGTATCCCCTATGGCCTCTACTGGTATATTTCCAAGAATCATACCAGTCCCACTTACAAGTGTGTCTTGACCAATTACAATGTCCCCGTTGCTGGCATCAATATATGTATTACCACGAACGACATCTGAGAGAGCTGTTGAACCAAAGCCAATTGTGCTGACAATGTTTTCAATAGGGTTGATAACAGCATAGTACCCGATTGCGGCAACAGCATCACCGATAGGCATCGGCCCATCGACAGCGATTAGAACTACCTCAGCCAATGCAGACGCGGCACTGAGCGATGTAACAATTATGTCCGTTGTGATGGTGATCACACCTAAGATATTGGCAATTGTTTCTTGTCCTGCGGTAAGTGGTTTCTCTGGTTTAGGCGGGGATGGCGGTGGATGACAAGTTTACGTTTATGACGTATGAGAAGGTGTTACGGGATGGGCGGGATATTAGTCGGCGGTAGCCGTTTCCCCCCTCATCTTCCTTCCGTTATAATCAGGAAAACTAGATACTATTTATTTTTAACGACTTGGAAAGGAGCGGGTGAACAGAATGGGGTTAGGGTTGGGATTTGGGTTATTTCTTGCTTTAGGGGGGCTTTTTCAATTAGTTGCTGCCGTTGCTGATTGGGACTGGTATTGGGACTGGTACATGCAACACATGAAAGGTTTATTATACACAAGAATACTTGGGGGAAGAACGAGAGTCAGAGTACTTAATGCCATAATGGGGATTATATTGATAATTATGGGTTTAAGTGTGATTTGGGGTATGGTTTTTTTGTAATGAGTAGCTAAAGAAATTTTTTCTCGACTGCTTGCCTGCTTCGTCGCTCTCAAGTCTGAAACAGGGGCAAGGCAAAAACAATCCTTCTCCCATCACACCAGAGTGGTTCAATCTTGCAGATTGAACCACTCTTTGTTTTTGGGGTAAACGGGCGATTCCAAACTCAAATAATTTTTCGTAAGGGCGGGATGGCGCAATGCAGCGGCGCGGGGAGGTCTTGTGTAAAACGGCCGTTTTTAATTCCGCGCCATCTTGCCCTGCACATTATCTACCACATATTTATGCACACAGTCACCCATGTACAGGGTGAGATGGGCGGGATACGACACCTTTCTTCATGGGGGAGACCTTTCCCGCCCTTCCCACCCCTACGCCCTGACTTTAGAATCACCCTGCGTTTTACAAACAATCCATAGCCGCTTATACTTGCCCTATGACTGTACAACAAAAGCAACTCAATCAAGCAATTGATTTAGCCAAGGATTACGGGGCAACGCGCCTCATACTATTTGGCAGCGCATTAACCGCACCAGAGCAAGCACGCGACCTTGACTTGGCCTGCGATGGTGTGACGGGCTGGAAATTGTACGAATTGGGGGCACGGTTGGAAGAAGAATTACGTTTACCATTAGATTTAATTCCATTAACTCCCCCCAGCCGCTTCACACGCTTAATTGAACGACAAGGTAAGGTTTTGTTATGAACTCAGCCCAGTTTCATGATGAAATTGCGGTTCAGATCGAAGCAATGATGGCTACGATTGATGAACTTACCCAATTATATCAAGATGTTGAAGGGCGAGAGCCAACGGTTCGTGAAAAAACGGCCGCTTCTGCATTTTTAGCACAATTTTATAACGGCGTAGAAAATGTTCTAAAGCGCGTTTCTTATCAATGCAATGTCCCGTTGCCCGTCGGCGATACATGGCATGTAGACCTATTCCAACAGTTCACTTCACCAACATTTGCTGATTTACCATCCTTGATGGATCCAGGATTGGCCGCAGACTTAGCTCCTTATCGCCGCTTTCGTCACGTTGTTTTTCATGGATATGGCGTTCATTTAGATTGGGAGCGTATGATACATGGCGTTGCCAATGCGACTGATGTATTTGCCAGATTCAAAAGGAATGTGGATGATTATTTAGTATCTCTTGGCTAAAGTGTAACCAATTTTCCGCTTACCCCCATCCCCCATCTGATAACAAAAGTGCTTCAATTTGGCGGCAACACTTGCCGAATTGAAGCACTTTTTTGTTTTATTGGTAAGCGGTCATTCCCCCCACCTCAATCCTCCCCCCGAAGGGGGGAGGAAGTTGTCCCCTCTCCCCTTCGGGGAGAGGGTTAGGGTGAGGGGGCGTTCTTGCATATGTTTAAGATACAGGGCATGGCAACGCCATGCCCCTACCATACGCCCCTGTACGGGCTTGGCGTTGCCATGCCCCACCCGTTATTCCTTCAACACCACTGGCAAATAAACCATATACGGCGCAGTCGTGAACGACCATTCCGTCGCTACTTGTTGCACACCGCCAGATGCCGCTGTCTGCAAAACGGCCGTTACCGTATAAACCACCCCGTAAGTCAGCGGCGCATCGGGTGTGAACGTCACCGCCCATGCCGCCGCGTCGTAGGCGAACGTGCCTGAAACCGTCCCAGACGCATCGACGACATCGAAATTGGAAACGGCCGTCATGGTCATGCTCCATGTGACGGTGATCGGGCTGTGTACATCCACCCTCGTTCCCGTCGGCGCGTAAGCGGTCACGAATGGATCGACCCAGAACTGCACCGCTTTGCCGCTGTCAGAGCCAACGCCCCAATCCGTCGCCGTGTTGTCCACTAATTGCGTGCCGTCATTGCCATAGCTGATCAGCAGGTCACGATTGCCAAGCGCAATGATAGACCCCCACGATTCAACCGTCTCCCAACTGCCGCGTGTGTATTTGTATTCCAACGCCGTGCCGTCCAAAATGGAAACCGTGTACGTCCATACATCCGTATTGCCCACCTGATTCATCGGTACGCTGCCCGGATTCCACGGGCCAAGTTCGGGGATGCTGCCCACGATGTAAACCGTTCCCGGCGTGTGCGCTGGCACAGCGACGCGGAACGTCACTTCTACAAATCGGGCAACGGCCGTTCCCGTCACCACATTGGAAGCGGCCGCACGATTAAAGCTCGTGTCAATCGCCCGAACAACATAAGTGTACGTCTCGCCCGTCGTCACGCTTGCGTCTGTGTACGTCGTCGTCAATCCGACCGTCGCCACTAAATCGTCGTCACGATACAACTCATACCCGTGCAAATCGGGCGCGGTCACGGCATCCCATGACAAGCTGATGCTGCCCGCCGTCGTGCCAGCCAGATAGAGCGTCGTACTCATCGGCGCGGTCACATCATCGCCCGCAACGACGTGCATCACGCCCAGATTGCCATTATCAAGGGTTGCATTCTGCCAACTGCGCCCGCCATCTGTACTCCAGCGGGCAAGATATTTGTATTCGCCAATCGTGTGGGGCAACAGCGTGGTGACATATTGATCATTGTCCCCGTCCGCCCCCTCATAACTCATATTTACCCATGTTGTGATGGGATTCGTGCCACTGATGGCGTACCCGATTTCGGCCGAAATGCCTGCGGCGGGGCCATCGTTCCCCGTCGCCCCATCAATGTAGACTTGGGCATAAATGCTTTCTGTACGGGTGATGGAGCTAATCGTATGCGTAAATTCGGCCGGCCACTGCAAGTTGTACCAATCCAATGTGTGTTGCGGAATGCCCATCACTTCGTTGGAGGGCGGACTGGTCAAGCCGCTGGCATCGTCGCGGCTGATGATGGTGTAGTATTGCGCTTGGGCGTTCGTCAACCCCGTGTCGGTGTAGACGAGATCGGTCGTGTTTGTCACCATCACCCCTGCGCCGCCGCTTAATTCAGAGCGGTAGAGGTCGTAGCTGGTGGCAGTAACGGCCGTTGTCCATGAAATCGTCACGCTGCTGTCTGCTTCGGCGACGAGATGGAGGGAAACGGCCGTTGGCGGTTGGGCGATGGGTGCGTCTAGCAGCAATAATGCGCCGCTTTCGCCCGGCACCGTCACCGTCAATACGCCATCGCCGCCAACGGTGTACACCGCCCCGCCGTTCATCGTGTCGGTAAAGATGGAACCGACGGGCAGATAGCCCGCCACGTCCACAGTCACCGTCAATGTTGCATCGGCGCGGCTGGCGATGGTGATCGCCGCGTCGCTGTAATCTGCCATTTTACGGCCGTAAGCGTACACGCCGTTCGCGTCGTCCATCAATAAAGTGTCAAAACTGCCCGTCCGCAACGCGGGATGGCTGTTTCGCGCTCCCATCAACAGTTGGTAATAATCGTGTAAATCATCCTGATTGCTTTGGCTTTGCAAGAAGGTGTAAAACGGTTGCCCGTCGTTCCCGTTCAGCCACGGGAATGGTTGGCGGTTGTATGGATCGTCTTCCCATTTGCCGCCGTGATAATAAGTGGGGCCGACAAGGCCAACTTCGTCGCCGTAGTAGAGGGTTGGTGCGCCGGGCAAGGTCATTTGCAGCAGGGCAACACCTTTTTGACGGATAACGCTGTCGCTCCAGTCGTAATCGGGGTTTTGCAGCAAGCTGTCGTCGCCCAAGTCGGCGGCGTTGTGGTCGAGCATGAACATCGGGCGATTGGTGTCGTGGCTGCCGAGCAGGTTCATCATGGCGTACATCGCCTGTGGCGGGTAGCGTTCGATCCAATTGTGTAAACGGCCGTTTAATTCAGAAGGCAGCAGCGGCTCAATCACCCCCGCTGAACTATTCACATTATGATCATTATCCACAAAGGGCGTGTCGCGCCAGAAGCCCATCATCGCCGTGCCGTAGGGGTAATTCATGGACGCATCCATCTCCCCCCCCAACACCCACGCCGACGAATTGCCCCACTCTTCAATCACCATGTAGCTTTCAGGATATTCAGCGCGAACGGCCGTGCGGAACTCTTCCCAAAACATATTTTCTGGGTCATTCACCGCGCCGGGATCAATGTCACCGCCAACATCAAAACGCCAGCCGTCTGCATATTCCAACCATTGCAACGCGATGGCATCCTCGCCGCCAGCGAAGATGTAATCACGCACGTCTTGGTTGCCCGCGTTCAATTTGGGCAGGCTGTCATAGCCAAACCAGCTTTCATAATTGGCTGATGCAGCCACCCCATCCGAGCCGACACAATCGCCCGTGCCAGCGGCCACGTCGGTAAAATAATACCAATCACGGTAAATGCTGCTCTCGCTTTCACACGCTCCATCGCCCGTGAAGTTGCTGTAACGGTCAAAATACGCGCTGTCGGATGAGGTATGGTTGAACACACCATCCAAAATGACATGAATGCCGCGATTATGCGCTTGGGTGGTCAGGGTGATGAAGGTTTGCAAATCACCAAAGTCCGCGTCGATCACACTGTAATCGCCCGTGTCATATTTATGGTTGGATGGCGATTCAAAGAGCGGGTTGAAGTAAATGGCGGTTACGCCTAACTCTTGCAGATAATCAAGTTCATTAATTACGCCGTCCAAATCGCCGCCGTAGAAGTTGTGGCTGTAATACCCTTCACAATCAGCACCGACTTCACGCGGGTCGCAGACGACACTGTTCCACGCATTGCCCGTGCCAAACGTCGTGTCGGAGCGCAAAATCGCACCGCTTTCGTCGTAGAAGAAGCGGCCGGGCGTGGGATCGTTGCTTGTGTCCCCGTTTTGGAAGCGGTCGGGAAAAATTTGGTAAATAATGGCGTTTTTCACCCAGTCGGGGGTGTAAAAGCTGGGATCGTAGATGGTAAGCTGCCAACTATTGTCCGCGCTTTCGTCCATCACTTCGCCCCAGCCGCCGTCACGGTTGTCGTCGTCTTCGTAATAAACAGTGGTCGCGCCGTCATAAGCCACAAAGCGATACCAGTAAATCGTCGGTTCCGCGCTGGCGGGCAAGGTGACTTCCCACCATTCGTACTGCCCGTCGTCGCTGACTTTTGCCATGTCGTAGAGGGTTTCACTGTTGATCAAATCGTCGTAGACGCGGGCTTTGGCGGCGGTAAGATCGTTGCTGGCGGCACGGAATCGGAGAGTAACGGCCGTTCCTGTAATGACCGCCGCTTCTGGTGTGCGGTACGCGGTGTCGCGGCTGTTATGCCCCAATTGCGCCCACCAAATGTTGCCATCTTGCCCCGCGCCATAGCGCACGTTGCGAACAACAACGGTCGGCTCGTTCCCGTCATCGGCGGTGATGGTGATGACGCTGTTGCCGAGCGGCAAGGTGAGCGGCTGGGTGAAATTCCCCGCGCTGTCGATGGTCGGGGTGTAGAGTTCGGTGTTGTTGAGGTTGATTGTGGTGGAAACGGCCGTTGTTGGTGTTACATTGCCCATCACATTGATGGCGGGATTGTCGAATTGCTGCCCTTCGGTCGGGCTGGTGACGAGCAGGGTTGCCCCT
>CAYSDT010000027.1:7369-14061 GCA_964429835.1 uncultured Ardenticatenaceae bacterium
GTGGCAAGTGGCAAGTGCGTAAGTATGCAAGTAAAATTCACTTGCAACTTGCTTACTTGCAACTTGCTACTTGGAGTACAAATGATTGAAGCCGCAGGAAACATGCACATGCACACCTACTATTCCGATGGCGAAGGGTGGCATGACGACATCGCCAACGGGGCAATTGAAGCAGGGCTGGATTTTGTCATTGTCACCGACCATAACATCTGGGTGGATGGGGTCGAGGGGTATTATGAGAATGAAAACGGCCGTGTTCTCATGCTCATCGGCGAAGAGGTGCATAACGTGCGCCGCCGCCCACAAGCGAGCCATTTCTTGGCTTACGGAGCCGACCGCGAACTCGCCAGCTTTGCCGCTGACCCACAACGGCTGATCGATGAGACCAACGCGGCGGGCGGTTACGGCTTCCTCGCCCATCCCCACGAACGCGATTTACCCATCGTCAACGAAACCAATCTCGGCTGGCACGATTGGGATATTGAAGGGTTTGCGGGGCTGGAAATTTGGAATTATATGTCCAATTTGAAGGACAGCATGGTCGATATTTGGTCAGGGATGCGTATTAAAAACAAACACCTAGCCATGTTGCGAACCGTCCCCCTTGCCGACAAACCAGAGAACCACATCACCGCCCCGCCTGCAAAAACGCTGGCATTATGGGATAAATGGTTGGCAGAAGGCAAGAAAATCAGTGCCATCGGCGGCAGCGATGCCCACGCCGCCAAAATAAAGGTGTGGCCGATTTTTGAGCGCATTTTATACCCGTATGCGTTCCTTTTTCGGGCGGTCAACACACATTTACGTTTGCCTCGTGCATTCACAGGTGATGTTGAACATGATAAAATGATGGTGTTGGATGCGATTGGAAACGGCCGTTCTTGGATTGGTTACGACGCGCCCCACTCGACCGCTGGCTTTCGCTTCACAGGCCAAAGTCGCAACAAGGGAAGTGGCAACCACAAAGGTAGCATGGGCGATGAGATACGATTCGATGGCAGCGCAACATTGCAAGTGCGTACACCCGCCAAAGCAAACATCCGCATCGTGCGGCACGGCGAAGTGGTCGCATCGGTTAAAAATAATACGAATTTAACCCATACCCCCCGCGAAAAAGGGGCGTATCGGGTGGAATGTACAATAAAACATGCAGGCAAAGAGCGGGGCTGGATTTACAGCAACCCGATTTATCTGCGATAACGGGGCATGGCAACGCCATGCCCGTACTATGTAGGGGTTTGGCGTTGCCAAACCCATTTTGAGGAATTTATGAGCGATAAACGGCCGTTAGAGCCACAAAAAAACGCCATCATCATCGGCGCGTCATCGGGAATTGGGGCGGCATTGGTGAAAGAATTGATGGGACAAGGATACAACGTCGCCGCTGTTGCGCGGCGGCAGGAAATGTTGGAAGACGTGCAAAAAGAAGCGGCGGCGATGGGTGACGGCACATGCCACATCTACCCGCATGATGTGACCGATTATGAGGCCATCCCCGCCCTGTTTCAACAAATCACGGCCGATTTAGGCGGGTTGGATTTGGTGATTTACAACGCGGGGGTACAAACGGCCGTTTCTCTCGACGAGTACAATTTCCAAAAAGACCGCGCCATGATTGAAGTCAATCTGCTAGGCGCGATTGCGTGGCTAAATGAAGCCGCCGTCCGCTTTGAACGGGCAGGCAGCGGTCAAATCGTAGGAATCGGCTCCGTCGCGGGAGATCGTGGGCGGGTTGGATCGCCTGTTTACAATACCAGCAAGGCGGGACTGCACACTTATTTGGAAGCGTTACGCAATCGCCTGACGCGGCACGGCGTGGGCGTGACAACGATTAAGCCAGGCTTCATCGCCACCAGCATGTTGGACAATGTGCCGAAAACATTTTGGGTTATTTCGGCCGAAGAAGCGGCACAACGCATCATCCGCGCCGCCGACAAGGGCAAGCAAACCATCTACATTCCCGCCCGCTGGGGGCTGATGATGTTGATTATTCGGCATATTCCATCGTTTGTCTTCCGTAAATTAAGTTTCTAAAATAGGCTATCCGCGGATTAAATTTTCCCCTAATCATGAATAAACTCCCCCTTGAACACCTCGAAAAAGTAGACGCATGGGGCGGCGCGAGCGATGGTATCAGCTTCGTCTATCGCCCATCCACCGTCCCTGAATTGCAGAAAATTGTGGAGACGGCGCGGGTAAACGGCCGTTTTATCGGAACACGCGGCGGCGGCAACAGCTACGGCGATGCCGCCATGAACGACGAAAACATTCTGCTCGACATGCGCCGCATGAATCGCATCCTTGACTGGAACCCCGAAAACGGCCTCATCACCCTTGAACCCGGTGTAACTTTGTCCACCCTGTGGCAGTACGTTTTGGAAGACGGCTGGTGGCCGCCCGTCGTGACTGGCACGATGATGACTACCATCGGCGGCTGTGCGGGCATGAATGTGCATGGCAAAAACGGCTGGCAGCAAGGGCCGATTGGCGACCACATTCGCAGCTTCGACATGCTGCTGACTACAGGCAAAGTCATCACCTGCGACCGCAAGCAAAATAGCGACATTTTCCACGCCGCCATCGGTGGATTTGGCATGTTGGGCATTTTCACCAGCATCACCATTCAGATGAAGCGCGTCTATTCGGGCATGATTGATGTGCATTTTGACACCCGCCCCAATCTGGAAGGGATGTTCGATTTTTTCCACGAAAACGTCGAAAGTTCAAGCTACATCGTCGGTTGGATGGATGCGTTTGCCAAAGGAAAATCACTGGGGCGGGGCGATATGCACAGCGCAAACTATTTAGAAGAAGGCGCAGACCCCAATCCACAACAGTCGATGCGGCTGGAAAACCAACATTTGCCCGCGACGCTGTTCGGCGTGATGCCAAAATCCATGATTTGGATGTTTATGCGGCCGTTTATGAATAATCTCGGCACGAAAATGGTCAACATGGCGAAGTATAACGTCGGCCGTTTCAGCGGCTCATCCACCACGCGCTCACCGCACGCGGCGTACCATTTCCTGCTCGATTACGTCCCCGATTGGAAGAAGGCGTATGGCTCGACCGGCCTCATCCAGTACCAGCCGTTCATCCCCCGCGACAACGCGCTGGATGCGTTCAAGGAGATGTTGATGCTGTGTCAAAAGCGGGGCATGCCCAATTATTTGACGGTGCTAAAACGGCATCGCCCTGACGATTTCCTGCTCACACACGGGCTGGATGGCTTTTCAATGGCGATGGATTTCCGCATCACCAATCGCAACCGCGAAAAGGTGGTCGCGTTGGCGCGGGAATTGGATGAGATTGTGGTGGAGGCAAACGGCCGTTTTTATTTGGCAAAAGACAGTACATTGAGGAAGGAAACGGCCGTTGCTTATCTCGGTCAAGACACGGTGGATACTTTCCGCCGCCTAAAAGCACAATGCGACCCCGACGGCCTCATCCAAACCAATATGTGGCGACGGATTTTTGGCAATATCTAAAAGAAATTGACAATTGGAACATGGAGAGTACAAAAATGACTTCAGAAAATCACACGATACTAAATGATATTATTCGGAGCATCCATGCACTTGAAGATGATTTACGAGCGTATGAGCGTAAATATCACCTGCTTTCAGATACATTTTATGCGGTGTATCAGCAAGGAGAAGAGCCTGGTGAAGAAGCATGGGTATTAGATTGGGCAGGCTGGGCAGGTGCGTATCAAAGCTGGTTGACGCTTAGAGAGCATTATCAACAGTTCATTCAACGTATGCGACAAAATTCTCACAGCTTAACAGGACTTGTTGAGGCTGTTGCATGAATCCATTGGAAACTGTCCTCGCTTACGAACAATTTATCTATTCATTGCAAGACACATACCCATCAATTCTGCGTTCGACCCTTGTGGCTATTCGACGAGGGCCGTTAGCCGTACATTTAACGGGAAAAATCGAGTTTGTTGAAGATATTACGCTCTCTGTGGATGAACGGTTACTGTTTATTTATGCGTCAGGACAGATAGAACATTATGGATATGAGGTTTGGCGTGGCGGTCAGAAATTATATTGGTACGATTCCCAACCACACCCCAATGATCCATCCCTTGCAAGTACCCATCCGCATCACAAACATATTCCCCCCGACATTAAACATAACCGCATTCCTGCATCTGGTTTAGCTTTCACTCGCCCAAATTTGCCATTTCTGATTTGGGAAATTGAACACGACCTACTATAGATGCCTTCGCGCTAACACAACTCTATGAAACAAAAAACATTGATTATTATTTTAGCAATCGGCTTGATTGCGGCTTTGCTTGTCATTTTTGGCATATTGCTCACCCGCAGCGGGGGCGATGGGGATGTGGTTGTGGAAGAAACGGCCGTTTCTCCCACAACAGCACCATCCATCCCCACCCCAAACCCAGAATTCAGCAATGTTGCTGGCACATATCGCTTCCACGCCGCCCGCGATGCCGTCACCGCCGACTACATTTTCACGCTCAACCCTGATGGCAGTGCTGAACTGATTGAGCAGCCGATTGGTGATGAAACGGCCGTTTCAACAGCAACAGGCTATTGGACAGTCGAAGGCGGCAACGTCGTTCTTACCTTTTCACAGATTGACGGACAGCCCATCGAACCAGCGGCCGTCATGCACGTCACCTTTATCGACGGCTTCCCCGTCATGGAAAGCATCGAAGTGAAGGGCGAATTTATCCATCTGGAAAACAACAGCTTCACGCTTGGCGTGGGCGACAGCGGCGGGCTGGTGGATGAGGTAAACGGCCGTTTAGCCGCCATCCCCTACCTTAATTTCACCCCGCCCAACAGCGACATATACGGTGAACCAACACGGCAAGCCGTCGTCACCTTCCAAGAAGTCAACGGCCTCATCCCGACAGGCGTGGTAGACACGCAGACATGGATTATGCTCGGCAATCCGCCCGCACCAGCGGCCACACCGACCCCGCCACCCATCATCCCCGTCACTGGTGCGCCCGATTTGAGCGCATTGCCCACGCATGACGCAGATGGAAACCCCATCCTTTATCTCACCTTCGACGATGGGCCACAGCCAGGCAGCACTGTTGAACTGCTCGACATACTCGACCAATATAATGCCAAAGCAACCTTCTTTAATATCGGTGTCAACGTGGAAGCGTACCCTGATTTGGTGCGCGAATACGTTTCACGAGGCCATTACGCTGGCAATCACACATGGACGCACACGTCGTTGGAAGGGATGACAAAAGAACAATTTGTAAACGAAGTAAACCGCACAAATGAAGCAATTATAGCCGTCGCAGGCGATCTGTTTTCGTTGGATGGCAGTGTACATTATGTGCGCCCGCCTTACGGCGCGACTGATCCCGAAACCTACGCCTACGCAACCCAAGCGGGCATGGCGGTGACGATGTGGACAGTAGATACGCAGGATTGGCGGCGGCCGGGCGTGGATGCCATCGCTAATCATATCGTCACCAATGCGTATCCGGGCGCAATTATTTTGTCCCACGATGGCGGTGGCGACCGTTCGCAAACGGTGGCCGCTTACGCAAAGGTGTTGCCACAATTACAAGCGCAAGGGTATGTGTTTTATACGATTTTAGGTACGAAATAAAAGAAATGGTCAATTGTTAATTGCCAATTGTCAATTGTCAACGGAGTGCGTTCTTCATTGACAATTGATCATTGACAATTGATCATTGACAATTGAAAAATGAACCCCTCTTTTTACGTCCGCAACATCCCCATTTACGGCGACATCATTCTGGCACCGATGGCTGGCTTCTCCGACGTGCCATACCGCGCTCTCTGCCGCGCTTACGGCTCATCTATGCACTACACCGAATTTGTGCCAGTTGATGCCCTGCTTGGTCGGCGTAATCCCATCTGGAATCGGCTGAACAAAAAAGAGGGCGAATCGCCGATGGTGTTTCAGATTTTCGGCAACGACGCGCAGATTATTTTACGCGCCGCCCAGCGCATTGAAGAGCTTGGCCCCGACATCATCGACATCAACATGGGCTGCTCCACGCGGAAGGTCAGCGGGCGCGGCGCGGGCGCGGGCATGTTGCCCCAACCCGCCCTCATCGCTGAGACATTTCGGCTGTTGAGTACGCATTTAACTGTGCCAGTGACGGGCAAAATTCGGCTGGGATGGAATGATGATCAGCGAAATTTCGTGGAAATCGGCCGTATTTTAGAAGATAACGGCGCGTCGATGGTTGCTTTGCACGCCCGCACGAAACAGCAAAAGTATGATTACGATGCCGACTGGAATGCCATCGCCGAACTAAAACAGGCGGTCAACATCCCCGTGATTGGCAACGGGGATGTGCGAACGCCCGCCGACGTGGATCGCATGTTGGCGTATACGGGCTGTGATGGGGTGATGGTCGGGCGGGCGGCGATTGGCAATCCGTGGATTTTTGGGCGACAGGATCGGGCTGATTTGCAGTTCGGTGACATCGCGGCGGCGATGCGGCTTCATTTGGGTGAAATGCTATCGTATTATGGTGATCCACATGGGCTGGTGTTGTTCCGCAAGCATGTGAAGCGTTACTTTTTGGGCATTGCGGCTAAAAAGATCGTCTCGGCAATGGTGCAGACGAAGGATTCGGCTGAATTTTTACGGTTGTTGGATGAGGCAGAAACGGCCGTTCCTCCTCACAACTCCATCCGCGATTTAATCTGCCT
>CAYSDT010000028.1:0-13770 GCA_964429835.1 uncultured Ardenticatenaceae bacterium
TAGCTGAATAACAGCACCCGCTCGCCGCGAAAACGGGCGATGAGCCAATCGCTGGAGCGCATGATTGGCACTTCTGTCAGAGCTGACAGCCCAAATAATAGACCGACGTGTAACTGTGTGCCGCCGAGTTGGACGATATGAATGCCGCCAAAAATCATGGTGGCAAAGAGACCCACACCCACGAGCAACGCACCGATATACATGGTCAACAGGGCGGGATCGTGTATGAATTGGCGGGGGATTCGGCGGCTTTTTGTGGGGCGGGGAGTGGTTTCGGGCAGGTGATTGGTAAGCCACAGGCTGGGAATGATGGCAACGGCCGTTACCATAAACATCGGCGTGTACCCATAATTTCCCCATAATATCCCGCCCATAATTGCCATGACGGCAAACCCCAACGACCCCCACATTCGCATACCGCCATAATTTAAGCCGTTATTTGTCGCCATCCGCACGATGATGCTGTCAGCGATGGGAATCATCGGGCTGCGAATGGTTGCTTCGAAGAGTACCAGCACGAATATGCCCCAAAAACTGGTTGGGAAGCGATATAACAGCAGGACGATGGCTAGACCGATGAAACTGAAGCGCAAGAAACGCCGTCGTTGACTGCGCCGATCAGCCATCGCCGACACCATAGGGCCGACAGTCAGCACCATCAGTGGCGAGAGCGCACCCACAATGCCGATTTGTACACCTGTTAATCCTAACTCTTTCAGATAGACGTTGAAAAAGGGGATGTAAAGGGCGAACATGCTCCAAAAGAAGAGGTAGTAGGCGGAGCCGATTGTGGCAGGGTTACGCAAGCGATTAGTGATCATAGGCACTATATCCATCTCGTTCCCACGCTCTGCGTGGAACGAGGTGGGAAATTTATTTACCGAGCGACTTGGCAACGTGATGGATGAGCCGTTCAGCAACGGCCGTTTTACTTTGCACATCCATCTCTTCCACCACCCCAGCGGAACTGAGGAGCAGGACGCGATTGGTATCTACGCCGAAGCCCGCGCCGTCGGCCAGCACGTCGTTGACGGCGATGAAGTTTAACCCTTTACGCAACAGTTTAGAACGGCCGTACTCAAATGCGTCATGTGTTTCGGCGGCAAAACCGAGCGTGATGCGCGGGAAGCCCGTCTCTTCACGCTGGGATTTAACGGCCGTTAATATATCCAACGTCGCCTCCAGCCCAATCGCCCAACCCCAGCTTTCATCCGTCTTTTTGATCTTTTGCGCGGCCAAACTTTCAGGCCGAAAATCGGCGACGGCGGCGACCATGCACAACACATCCGCTTCTTTGGCGGCGGCGAGGGTTGCATCGGCCATTTCTTGGCTGGTTTGTACAGAAACGGCCGTTACCCCCGCAGGTATCGGTTCAGCGATGGGGCCGTGAATCAGCGTCACCGTCGCCCCTGCGTCGAGGGCAGCTTGGGCGACGGCCAGCCCTTGCTTGCCAGTGGAGCGATTGCTGATGAAGCGCACGGGATCGAGCGGTTCGCGTGTTGGGCCAGTGGTGACGACGACGCGCAAACCCGCCAGCCGCCCATCCCGCGCCAGCGCAAGCCGCAGATGCGCCAGCAGTTCCGCCGCCTCAACCATCCGTCCCACGCCCGCCAGCCCCGAAGCCATCCGCCCTGAAGCGGGGCCAGCAAACAGCACGCCGCGCTTTTGCAGCAGTTGCACATTGGCTTGCGTGGCGGCGTGGGCGTACATGCCGCCATCCATCGCGGGGGCGACCATGAGCGGGCAGCGGGCGGTGAGGGCGGTGAGGGTGAGCAGGTTGTCGGCTGTGCCGTGTGCTAATTTTGCCAATGTGTTGGCGGTGGCGGGGGCGATGAGGTAAGAAACGGCCGTTTCCCCCAACCCCACATGGCTTACATGCTCATCCAGCGTCCACATGTCGGTGTACACTTGCCGCCCCGTGACGGAGCGGAACGTCAGCGGCGACACAAACCGTTGCGCCGATTCTGTCATGATGACATCAACCATCGCCCCCGCTTGGGTTAGCTTGGAGGCCAAATCAACCGCCTTGTAACAGGCGATGGAGCCTGTCACGCCCAGCAATATACGTTTGTCTTTGAACAGGGTTATATTTTCCATGCGGGAAGTGTAAATCGGATTAGGGAAAAGGGGAAGGGGTTCGGGTCAGGACTGTTCAGTTCTAAAAATGGGACACTGATTTCACTGATGAACACAGATAAAAGAAGTAAAATCAGTGTTTATCAGTGAAATCAATGTCCAAATTATTTTTCGTAAACAGAACTGAACAACCCTGGGGTTCGGGTGCATTTCAGTTTGGGAGTAAGATGAGCTATTCCTGCGACATCGGTTAAAAACCGATGCGATTACCCGTAATTGGTATCTTCTCAATATTTCGGGGAGACCTGACAGGTTTTTCAAAGGTACTCGTGTAAAACAAGAGGTCTTGATGAAACCTGTCAGGTCTTTACAAGTTATTGAGATGTTACACAAGAGGTCTTAATGAAACCTGTCAGGTCTTTACCCCAAGTTATTGAGAGGTTACTTGGAAGCCTCTACGCCCACTGTTTTCCTCATTTCACCACCAGCGGCAAATACAGTTGATGTATCACCACGTCGAACGACGCATCGTCAACATATAGTCCACAACGGCCGTTTTCCCCATCATTTTTCACGCCAAAGTGCAACAGCACCTCCCGCCCCGCCAAATCGGGCGGAATCGGTAACGCCAACTCCTGCCACGCCTGTTCATTCGACAAGTCCCAATACAACGTCGCCAAAATTGTTGTGCCGTCGGCAGGATCGAGCAGGAGGATGTATTGTACGTCGCCCGCTGTGGTCGCATTCAGAACTGTCGATTGTGCAGCCAACGACCCCTCACCCGCGAACGGGTAAAGCCACACACGCAGCGTTGCCCCGAACAGATTATCGGGCAAAGCGACCGTTTGCCGCGCCGATGAGAAGCCATATGTCTGCGTCATCGTCTCCGTCAGGCCGATTCGCATGGAGCGTGTGCCGCCGTGCGCTTGCGCCGTGCTGTAGGCGGATTGGATGGGCGTAAACGGCAGCGTCCATCCATCCGTCCCTTCAAACGAGCCGTTGATTAACAACCCGTCCCAATCAACCTGTTGCCACACGCCCGCCACGCCGCTAACTAACGGCCGTCCATCGCGTAATAGCAGCCGATACAAGGATTCTGATTCGGCTGGTGCGCCGATGGCTGTCCAGCTTTGGCCGCCGTTTGTTGAATGGTAAACGGCCGTTCCCGTCACCGCATACGCGCTTTCCACCGTCTCAAAAGCGATGTCGCCAACCCACTCATTCGGCCAACCATCGGCCGATTCCTGCCAATTCAGCCCGCCATCCGTTGAGCGAAAAATCGTATTATGCGCCAGCGGGTCGGGCATGGGGTCTTGCCAAGATGCGCTGGCAAGTAACGTGCCGTCAGGGGCGATGGCGATGTGCGCCACATGCCGCCCGTCGGTTAAGCCGCTGGTCGCTTGTTGCCACGTCGTCCCGTTGTCATCGCTTTGCCAAAAGCCTTGTGTAGAGCCGACTAAATAACGGCCGTTATCATCAATCATCACCACCCGCGCCCAGCCGCCGTTCCAGCCGCTCAACAACGCCCAACTATCGCCGCCATCGGTCGATTGCATCAGCCCACCCGATGTTGCCGTCGCCACAACCAGCCCATCGCTGGCAAAATCGGGCGATGGGGCGATGTGACTCACATAATCAGTGTTGTAGACGTTTTCCCACGTCGCCCCATCGTTTGTGGAGCGGTAGATGGACGCGCCAATGCTCATGCTGCTAACGCGGGCGGCAAACAGGGTGTCATCATTTGTGATGGCAAGCGCGGTGATGCTGTAATAGCCCATCGCCCCTTGCAAGCCCGCAGGCTGCCAACTTGCACCACCATCATCACTGCGATAAATGCCATGATTGCGTGTACCAGCCAACAGCAAGCCACCATCGCCCGATTGTGCCAACGGGGTGACGGTCAGCGACCCGAATCCGTCGCTCAAAAGGCTGGTTTCGCTGGCGGTATCGTACCGATACACCCCATCGCCCGTGCCGACAAGCAATAGCTGTTGCGACGGCCACGCCAATGAAAGGACGCGCTCCTGCACGAATGACGGCTCGCTTTGCCACGTCACCCCACCATCCGTTGAACGGTACAAGCCGTTTGTCGTTCCTGCAAAAAGGGTTTGGTCGCTGGCAAACTGGGGCGATGGGGTGATGGCTTCCACATAGCCTGCGTCGGCGGCGATGGTGTGCGTAATCCAATTTGTGCCGCTGTCATACGAAATGTGGAAGTCACCTTCGTGTCCACCTGCAAAAATGGTCTGGGTGATGGTGGCGATGGCGTTGATAGGATGGGTATAAACGGCCGTCCATGTCAATCCGCCGTCAACGGTGCGATCAACCCCTTCAAAATGGGCAAGAAACGCCGTCTGCGCGTCGGCGTAGGCGAGATCGTTGACGTAACGGGTGCTGCCCACTTGCCAAGTCGCCCCGTCGTCGTGGCTGACGAACAGGTAGCCATAGCCGCCTGCGGCCATGATGTGGGGGGTAGAGGGATAGTTGGGAGAAACGGCCGTTTTAATCACAATTCCAGGCGGCCCGCTATAATAAATGCGCGTCCAACTCGTGCCGTCATCGTTACTGCGGTATAAGCCACCGCCCGTGCCTGCAAAAACAGTCCCATCGCCGCTTACAACGACATCGTACAAGGCCGACGTGTACGGCTCGTCGCTGATGGGGCTGTTTTGCCACGTCAGCCCCCCATCTTGCGAACGGGCAATACCAAGCCCGCTTGACGTGCCTTGATAATCGGTCAGATATTCGCCGCTAAAGACGATTCCATCGTTCGCAAAATCGGGCGACAGGGCGATGGCGTTCGCTTTGCCACCGCGCAAATTATTAGTTGTCCATTGGATGGAAACGGCCGTTGTCATGTTGCTGGATGGTACGTTTGTACCAAATACAGCCTGCTCTGACCAGACTGCCCACATCAAGCTGAGTAACAACGTAAAAATTAAGGAAATTTTGCTCATTATATGCCTCCGAAAAGTGGGTTGATCTCTCCTGTCATGGTAGCATAGGTGACTATGTACCCTCCCCGATTTCATGGTTTTTTCACCAGAATAATTGTCAATTGTTAATGGTCAATTTTCAATTGTCAACGGAGGGGTATACGATATTTACCGTAACCGTTCAACCCCATAGAGCAGGACACTGATTTCACAGATAAAAAGCAAGCGAATCCAATCAGTGTAATCAGTGCAATCAGTGTCCCATTTTAGGTCAGAAGGGTGAACGCTTACTATTTATTTTTCATTTGTTAATTGACAATTGACCGTTGACAATTGACAATTCCTCAGGAGTCCCATCGTGGAATTCAAAACAATAATCGAACCATTTCGCATTAAATCAGTAGAGCCAATCCGCCAAACAACCCGCGCCCAGCGCGAAGTGGCGTTACGCGAAGCCAAGTACAACCTGTTTTTACTCAGAGCCGACGATGTTCTCATCGATCTGCTCACCGATTCTGGCACGGGCGCAATGTCGTCAGAGCAGTGGGCGGGCATCATGCGCGGCGATGAGTCGTATGCGGGTGGAAAGTCATTTTATCGGTTTGAGGCCGCTGTACAGGAAATCACCAATCTGAAATATGTCATCCCCACCCATCAAGGGCGGGCAGCCGAGCGTATTTTGTTCGGTGCGGCGTTGAAAGAGGGCGACATTGTGCCTAACAACACCCACTTCGACACCACACGCGCCAATATCGAGTTCCGCAAAGCGATTGCGCTCGATATTCCCGTCGAAGAAGCCCATCACCCCGAATTGGTGTTGCCATTCAAGGGCAACATTGATTTGGAAAAGCTGGAACAAGTCATCGTAGATAATCCCGGCAAAGTGCCGATGGCGATGATTACCGTCACCAATAATTCGGGCGGCGGGCAGCCTGTCAGCATGGCAAATATCCGTGCCGCCAGCGAAATTTGCCGCCGCCATGATGTGCCGCTGTTCTTGGACGCTTGTCGCTTTGCCGAAAATTCATGGTTCATCAAAATCCGTGAAGAAGGATACGCCGACAAAACGCCGCTGGAAATCGCACAAGAGATGTTTAGCTATGTCGATGGCGCGACGATGAGCGCGAAAAAAGACGGCATGGCAAATATCGGCGGCTTTTTGGCGGTAAATGACACCGAATTGGCAAAAAATTGCAAAAACATGCTCATTATGACCGAGGGTTTCCCCACTTATGGCGGCTTGGCTGGCTACGATTTAGAAGCGATTGCAATTGGGCTGCACGAAGCGTTGGATGAAAATTATCTGCGTTATCGCATCCGTTCGGTATCGTATTTGGGCGATATTTTGACGGCGAATGGCATTCCAATTGTGCGCCCGACTGGTGGACATGCGATTTACATCGACGCAAAAGCGTGGTTGTCGCACATTCCACAAAGTGAGTATCCAGCGTGGGCATTATCGGCCGCATTGTATTTGGTTGGCGGTGTGCGTTCGGTGGAAATCGGGTCAGTCATGTTTGGATTGCAACCCGACGGCACCGAAAAACCAGCGGCGATGGAGCTAGTGCGCTTGGCATTCCCGCGCCGCATGTACACCCAAAGCCATGTCGATTATCTGGCTGAGGTGTTGTTACACGTCAATGAAATTAAAGATTCAATTCGCGGGGTAAAAATCACAGAAGCACCTGCATTTTTGCGTCACTTCACGGCCGAATTTGAGCCAGTTGGAGGGGCGTTAATGAGCGAAAGCAAGTAACAAGTAACAAGTAGCAAGTGGCAAGTGGCAAGTGGCAAGTTTATGATTGCCTGTTACTTGCAGACTTGCTACTTGCAGACTTGCACGGTATAGACAATGTTCAATATCATCACAGCCCTATATTTTTTATCTGCCGCCATTTCATTGGGATTAACCTTTGTATTTTGGAAGCGGCGTGATGCTGGCGACTGGGTGTTGCCATCGTTGGTGATTGCGTTGTCAACGGCCGTTTGGGCATTTGGTCAGGGAATGGAACTGTACGTCCCAACCTTAGAAGCCAAGCTCTTCTGGGGACATATACAATATCTGGGCATTGTCTGGCTGTCGCCAGCATGGTTTGTGTTGGCAGTGGGGAGAACAAACGGCCGTAAATGGCTATCCCGTCGCTTCTATATGGGCTTGGCCGTCATCCCTGTCATCACCATATTTCTCATCTTCACAAATAGATGGCATCAGATGGTGTGGAGCAGCGTCACGCTGAACACAGATTTCCTGTTTCCCGTGCTGGACATCTCTTACGGCGCATGGTTCATCGTGCAAACCTTCTACGCTGTCGGCTTGCAAATGATGGGGATTGTGGCATTGATTGGGTCACACGGCCGTCATTCTAAAGTGTATCGTCAGCAAAATTTCATTTTACTCATTGCACTGCTTATTCCCATCTCTACCGTCATTCTTCGCCTTATAGGTATCGCCTTTTTTACGCATGTGGATGTAACACCACTCCTTTTAACCATCAGTACCATTCTGCTGGCTCTGTTCACCCTGACATTCCGCCTGTTTGATATTGCTCCCGTTGCCCGATTGATGGTTTTGAACAATCTGAGCGTGGGGATCATCATTTTAAATGAGCAAAATCTTATTGTAGAAATCAACCCAGCGGCACGCACCATATTAGGCATACCCACGATGGATTTGACAGGGCAAGATGCGTCCCGTTTGTACGAACTACGACCAGAATTAGCTCCTGTTTGTGCATCTGGCATATATACTCATGAAGAAATTCAGATAAGGGTTGATGATGATGTGCATCATTATGATGTTGATATTTCAGCAATGGAGGATGATGCTGGGAATGCAAACGGCCGTATTCTCACCTTAACCAACATTACCGAACGCAAAACGGCCGAAGCAACCATACGCGAAAACGAAAGACGCTACCAACTACTGGCCGATAATGCAACGGATATGATATGGACGTTGGACACCAATCTACAGCCAAATTACGTTAACCCTTCCGTCACTCGTCATCGAGGATACACCCCTGAAGAGGCAATTACCCATACATTAGAACAAACATTGCCCCCCTCTTCTATCAAAAAAATCATGTCGATTTTCTCCCAAGCAAAAAAGGCGATGGAAACGATGACGGCCGATGAACTCCGTGACATTTCATATACGACGGAGCTTGAAAATTATTGCAAGGATGGCTCTGTTATCGCCGTAGATGTGAATATGTCATTCCTGCTTGATCAAGAAGGCAACCCTCTTGGTCTTATTGGAACATCCCATAACATCACTGAACGTAAACAGGCAGAAGAAGCCACCCAACAACAAAATAAATTCCTCAATACGATCATTGATTCATTGGCAAACCCCTTCTACGTTATTGATGTAGAAGATTACAGCATCCAAATAGCAAACAAAGCAGCCCGCGACTTGGGCGTGCGTACCACGAACACTTGCTACGCTCTCACCCATTTACGCGATACACCTTGTGATGGTTTGGAACATCCTTGCCCATTGACAGCCTTACGCAACGCAAAAGAGCCTGTGACAGTTGAACATATCCATTTTGATGCCGATGGCAAACCGCGCAATATGGAAGTACACGCTTACCCCATCTTTAATGATGCCGGTGAAGTGGTGCAGATGATTGAGTATTCATTAGACATCACCGAGCGCAAAAAGGCTGAAGCCAAATTCCGTCAACTTTCGCGTGCGGTGGAGCAGAGCGGCAGCAGCATTGTGATCACCAACTTGGAAGGTGAAGTTGAATTTGTCAACCCCGCATTCACGCGCACTGTCGGTTATGAGCCAGAGGAAGTTATCGGGCAAAATCCGCGTATCCTACAATCTGGACAACATTCCCCAGAATTTTATCAAGATATGTGGGCTGTACTGATGCAAGGTGAAACATGGCACGGGGAGATGATTAACAAGAAAAAAGATGGCTCGCTGTATTGGGAACATGCCACCATTTCACCAATTACGGACACAAGCGGCGCAACAACTGGCTATTTAGCGATCAAAGATGACATCACTGAGCGTAAGCAGACAGAGGAGAAGATACGTCAACTTTCCCGTGCAGTGGAACAGAGTGCCAGCACCATCGTGATTACTGATTTAGATGGCAATATCGAATTTGTTAATCCAGCATTTTGCCGCACGACTGGTTACACCACAGAGGAAGCTATCGGTCAGAACCCACGTGTTTTGCAATCTGGCAAACATGATCCTGCTTTTTATTTAACGATGTGGAAGACGTTATTGGCTGGTGAAACATGGCAAGGGGAGATGCTCAATAAAAAGAAGGATGGAACGCTCTTCTGGGAACATGCAACCCTTTCACCGATTACGGATACGGATGGGGAAATAACCCATTATTTAGCCATCAAGGATGACGTTACCGAACGTAAACGGGTAGAGGCAGAGGCATATTTGCTGCTCTCCCTTTCCGATGTGATGCACAACGCGGCTGATGCTTCGGCCGCGTTGAAAGCTGCCATCAGCCTGACTGGAGAGCATATGGGCTGGGAATTTGGTGAGGTATGGATTCCTAATACAGAACAAACGCTGTTGATTAACAGTGGACATTCTTACTGCCGTCAGGAAGAGAATGCTGCATTAAATGAATTCAGGCAAGCAAGCCTAATCATGACATTTGCACCAAACGAAGGGTTGCCAGGCCGCATCTGGGTGTCACGAGAACGGGAATGGCACCAAGATATTAGTGCGGAGTCTGAAGTTACATACCATCGGGTTGAATCAGCGCGTAAAGCAGGGTTCTTTGCCACATTGGGCATACCAATCATGGCAGAAGATGCGGTATTGGCTGTTGCTGTCTTCTATATGAATGAAGTACGCGCAGAGAATGAGCGTTCGGTGGAAGTAATAACGGCCGTTGCTACTCAATTAGGTGCTGTTTTGCAACAAAAGCTGGCGCAGGCGGCATTAGTAGAAAACGAATATCAACTGCGCCGCCTGACCGATAATATCAGCGACATCATTTTACAAGCGGACAGGCACGGGATTCTTGAATATATCACCCCCTCATGTACGACAACTTTAGGCTATCTGGAAGAAGAGGTGTTAGGCACGTCTGTATTTGATTATATGCCCGCAGAAGATGCCAAAGCTGTTATGAAAGCTGTTTTCGTTTCTATGAAAACGGGGCAACCCATACATACTGAGTTTAATTTTCAACATAAAGAGGGTCATCGCCTATATATAAGTGCCAGCGGCACGCCTTTAATGAGTGAAAAAGGAAGACTTACGGGGACTGTTTTTGGCATGACGGACATTACCAAGCGCAAACGGGCAGAGGATAATTTGCAAGTTGCGTATCAGGGGATTGAGACGAAAGTGGCGGAATTAACGGCCGTTAATTCCCTCATTCAAGAATTATCCCGGACTACCAATTTGCAACAGGCTCTAAACATCGTCACCCGCGCAATGGTGGATCAACTAGATAGTTTCCAATGCAGAATTGCACTGTTTAATGAGGAAAAAACAGCGTTAATTTTGGCTGCCCAATACTCAAAAAGTACAGGCAAACTTGTCTCTGTCGATACATCCATCCCCTTAGCTGGGAATCTTCATTCGCAACGTGTATTTGAAACGGGTGCGCCCGTTTACATCGCCCACGCACAGACAACACCTGATACAGAACCATCCACACGTCAATTAATGCAAGAATTGGGTGTTGGCAGTATGTTGCTATTGCCACTGCTGGCGAGTGGTGAGGTGATTGGTACTATCGCTGTTGATTCTGAATTGCCAGACCGCGCATTTAGTGATGAAGAAATTCAACTGGCAGAAACGATTGCCGCCCAAATTGCGAATGCCATCGCCAATGCCCGCTTGTCAAGTGAAGAAAAGGCGGCGCAAGAGAAGTTGCAAGTTGCTTACGAGGGGATTGAAGAGAAAGTTGAGGAATTAACAGCCGTTAATACCCTCATCCAAGCCATGTCCCGCACCACAAACCTGCAAGACGCGCTAAATCTTGTCAGCCGCACGATGGCTGAACTGCTAGATAGTTTCCAATGCGGAATTACCTTGCTTAATGAAGAGAAAACGGACATGGTGGTGGCCGCACAATATACAACGAACCCAGATCGTCCTGATCCCATCGGCATATCCTTCCCTATGGAAGGAAACATCTACACAAAGCAGGTGTTTGAAACACATAAACCCGTCTATATGCCTAATGCCCAAACAAACCTTGATGTAGAACCCTTCACCCGCCAAATTATGCGCGAACAAGGCATTGGCAGCACCTTGTTGATTCCCCTATTGGCGCGTGGCGAAGTCATTGGCTCAATTGGCGTTGATTCTGAATTGCCAGATCGGGCATTTAGCGATGAAGAGATTCGGTTGGCAGAAACAATTGCCGCCCAAATAGCGAACGCCATCGCCACCGCTCGCCTGTTGAGTGAGCAGAAGAAGGCGCAACAAGAAGCTGAAGAGGCAAATAAAGCAAAAAGCATCTTCCTTGCCAATATGAGCCATGAATTACGCACGCCGATGAATGCCATTCTTGGCTTTGCTCAACTCATGCAGCGCGATCCAGAAATCACCCCCACGCAAGAAGATCGTTTACAAACGATTGGGCGTAGCGGCGAACATCTGCTGGAATTGATCAACGACGTGTTAGAAATGTCCAAAATTGAAGCAGGGCGCATGGATTTAGATGAAAGCAGCTTCGATTTGCATAAGTTATTAGAAGACGTTGTTACCCTACTCATTATGAAAGCACAAGAGAAAAATTTGTCTTTGGATATGCAGTATCCAGCAGATTTACCTCAATTTATTCGTGCTGATGAGCCAAAATTACGTCAGGTATTGATCAATCTCGTTGGCAATGCCATTAAATTTACAAAGGAAGGCGGCGTACAAGTGTCGGTACAACACAGCGAAGGGAAAAAAGATGTATCCCCACGCACAACGGATACAGGATTTTTGCAACATCAAAATTACACTTTGACGTTTACGGTAACGGACAGCGGCAGCGGTGTTGATGCTGACGAATTAGCAACAATTTTTGATCCATTCATTCAAGCAAAAAACAAACATGGTCAACAAGGAACGGGGCTTGGCTTACCCATCAGCCGCCGTTTTGTGCAGATGATGGATGGGGATATGTATGCTGAAAACCAGCTTGAAGGCGGTTCAATTTTTACCTTTGACATTCAAGCAACAAGCGCAGCGGCTGGTGATGTAATGGTAACAGAACGCTTGCGGCAAGTGATTGGTTTAGCGGACGGACAAAAGGCGTATCGCATTCTGCTGGTGGAAGATAATGAGACGAATCGATCATTATTAACACAGTTGTTAGAACCTGTTGGATTTAACGTGCGCGAAGCGGAAAACGGCCGTGTTGCCATCAATCATGCCAAACGATGGAAGCCAGACCTCATCCTCATGGATATGCGGATGCCCGTCATGGATGGGCTGGAAGCGACGCGCCGCATTAAAGCTGAACAACCTGATATTCCAATTATTGCACTGACGGCTGGTGCATTTGCACATAACCGCACCGAAGCAACGGCCGCTGGCTGCGATGATTTCATGACAAAGCCTGTGAACGTACAGATTCTTTTCCAACTATTAAAGAAATATGCTGGTGTAGAATTTATCTATGCGGACGAAAAAGGTGATGAGCCAGAAGATGTCGATGCCCCATTGACGGTTGAAGATATGGTTGACATTTCCCCCGCATTGCGCCAAGAGTTGCATACAGCCATCATCATCGCTGACCGCCGTCAGGCTGGAAAAGTGGTTGATGAGATTCGTAAGGAAAACGGCCGTTTGGCCGACAAACTCGATGCACTATTAAAAGCGTTCCAATTTGACCAATTGGCACAACTGACGGAATAGAAGTCAATCGTGCCGTTCATAACGGAAATTTAGGTTATAATAAAGGTGAGTGGCAGTAACAAATAGTGGTTCTTTGAGGAATTGTGGGGAGAGGGCTTGGCAACACCAAGCCCGTACAGTAGGGGCTTGGCGTTGCCAAGCCCAATAACCCCATAAAATCTCAAAGAGTCCAAATAGTAAGGAATGCAAGAATTAGGGAAAATATTATGGAACAGATAGTGATTCGCGTTAATAACAAAAAAAACACAGATATGCTGTTCAACCTGTTGCGTTCGCTGGATTTTGTTGAGTCTGTGAAAATGGATGCCAACGGAAAACAACCCATAGCGAAGGATGACTTTTTTGCTATGGCTGGTATTTGGAAAGATCGGGATATTGATCAAGCGTCAATTCGTCAAGCTGCATGGCCGAGTCAAGAATTATGATTCTCTGTGACACAAATATCCTGATTGAGTTTTACAAAAATAACCAATCAATTACGGATGAACTGCATATAATTAGAGCCGAAAATCTGGCAATCAGTGTTGTTACAGCGGCTGAATTGTATTATGGTGCATTTAACAAAGTAGAATTACGAGAAATTCAAAAACATCTGGCAATTTTGTATCAATACCCATTAACAGTAACTATTTCACGAAAATTTTTAGATTTGATGGGTATGTATACATTGAGCCACAGTCTAAGTTTGCCAGATGCGTTAATTGCGGCAACGGCCGTTACCCACAACATCAAATTATACACGCTCAATCTTAAAGATTTTCGTTACATCCCCAATCTAAAATTATATTAGAGAACATTCCATGAATAATGATACCCCTGCCAACATCCTCATCATTGATGATACCCCCGCTAATTTGCAAGTATTAGCCTCCATGCTGGACGATCAAGGGCATTACGCCCGCC
>CAYSDT010000029.1:0-13684 GCA_964429835.1 uncultured Ardenticatenaceae bacterium
TACTATTTTTTGTGTTAATTCGTTGTTTGCACTTTAGCTGGCGAATAAATTCGCGGCAACGGTTGCAAAGTCGGCCTTCGCCGACTAAAACCTAGTCGGCGAAGGCCGACTTTGCAGCCGTAGCAGCAGATTTATCTGCCGTGTCTTTATGTTAAGATAAAATTAGTATGCAACTGGAGTCTGGCGAAAATTGAATTTCAGTCGAGTTGTAGGGGCGGTTCGCGAACCGCCCCTACTGGAGAGAAATTTTAAAAACGCCAGTGTCCAATATGCAATCGCCCTACTTTAACTCGTTATTTATCCACAATCCAATCGTCGCTGTCGAGAAAAATAGCAACAGTATCAAATTTAAATAACCACCGCCAATGATACTCTTCATTTTGCCATCTAATGCCCCTGTAATTGCTCCACTTAACAAAAATAAAATGATAGGGCTGAAAATAATAACCCATCGCGGATAATATGTTTTTTTCAGCCACACGGCTGGGATAAACAAGGCGGTGAATATGCCAAAAGGTAGGTAAGTGATGTACCGCACGGCATTATTGGTTGTAACTGCCAATTCAGTGAACGCATCAGGAGCCATCCCCATTCCAACCGCATTTTGGGCAGAAACAGCAATGGCAACATATGCCCCGTGAACGACCCCGTAAGAGATCATGATCATCGTAAATGTGACAAAAACGGTCACTCGAATCCATTTCTTTGCGGGTTGAAAGGCGTAATACACCTGCCCTGATGCAAATGTGTAGAGCCATGCGGCGATTAACGCGCTTACGCCGCTGAGTACGATTCGTTCGGGTGAAACATTTCCCATATTGGCGATAAAATCGATCTGATCACCGTTATAATAGAAGAGCATATCGCCTGCGAACAGAACGATGCTGCCGAGAATGCCAAGAATGCCTAATAAAACGGCCGTTTGCCGAGAGAACACTTGGTTTGAATTACTATCCATTTTACTTCCTATAAAGACGGCCGTGTTTTATCAATCCACAACCTAATCAAATCAACCTTAAAGCGGTACAACGTGCTTTTCGCCGATTGGCGAGTGAGAATGTCCCGTCCTTCCAGACTTTGCAACGCTGTGCGCCACTCGTCGGGCGAATCGTGGCCGCGACTGTGGAGATATTCTTGTAACTCTTTCAACGGCACGGCTTCAGCGTTGACCAGCAGTTCTGTCAATCCGCGCAAAACCAATCGCCCATCGTCGCAGGATTCTGACCAGATGTATTTGAAATGGGCTTCGCCGCGTTCGGCGATGCGTTCGAGGGCGTGATTAACGTCGTTGACGGTCAGGTAGCTGCGTTCCATTTCATTGTGCAGCACCATCATTTCATGCAAGGCCAATTGGGTGAAGTAGGGGTGTCCGGCAGTAACGGCCGTTAATCTCTCCACCGCCAACGGATCATATTCCACATGATATTGAGCCACAGGCTCTTCAATCAAGCGGCGCATATCGCTGGGACTGAGGAAGGTAATCGGCTTGTACGCCGCGATGTTGAACAGGATCGACCAGTATTCCGCGCCCAACTCCTCCAGTTTATGCGTGCCAGAGAAGACAAAATCAACGCGATCTTCATGCTGCATGAGGTTACGCAGGAATTGGAAAATTTCAGGTTGTAAACGGCCGTTTTCCACCCGTCGCTGCAACTCTTCAAACTCATCAAACATGAGCAGCAGGTTTTTGTCGCCCAACTGCTTGTGCAGATCGCGCAAAAAGCGGGAGCGGAAGAAGAATTCGGGCGATTGCTCGAAGGATTCGCGTGGCGGCAGGTCGATTTCGATGTCGTGATCTTCCAGTGCGTAAGCGATGTCATCGGCGATGGAGTAGAGGAAATCGGCCTCGCCCCGTGCTGGCTTACCCTGCATGTCGATTAGCACGCCGTAATGGGTGTCACGCATCACATCGCCCAAGCGATAGAGGACGGATGTTTTGCCAGTGCGCCGCTGTCCGTGCAAAATGATGACGTTATTTTGATGCACACCAAGCAGATTCTCCTGAATGAAGCTGAACACATCTTCACGTCCCACAAAAACGCTGTCGGTTTTGAGCGGCGTGCCGGTGACGTAGGGGATGGGGAACACACGGGTAAACGGCCGTTTTTCCATCGTAAACTCCACCATATCAGCAAATTCGAGCTTGCGTTCTTCGTCAACCGCGTCATTGTAGACAATTTCCCACGCCACGCGCACACGCTCGGCATCTTCTACAGGGGCGACGGTGAATTGTACCTGACGGGTATCGCCCGGTGACAAAATCTCGATAATTTCTTCGGTCACATCGCCCAGTACATAATTTTCGCAGGGGAGTAGTTTGATTTGTGCATGTTGCGCCACATTTAAGCCGCTATTCGTGATGTCGATGATGATCGGCAGCGTGCTGGTGCGGGCGCACAGGGTTGCTTGCAAATTGCTGGACAGATCGGCGCGCCCTTTTAGATTTTTAACGGCCGTTAATACAACCCCTTGCCAATGTTCAAACATGCCCGCCAACGCCACCATTTCAGGCAGGGGAGATTTGGTATATTGCGGCGTAGTCGCTTCTACATCAACAAAACGTTGCGCGTCATGGATCAGTTGCAGTGCATTTTCCAAAAAGATGAGTTGTGTCGCCAAATCATCAACCTTTTTGACCTTATCCAACTCCATAACGACGCGCCCGACCAAATCCACACTTTTGACGATTGCCGGCGGCAGTGACGATGTTTGTGACGGGTGCGGTGAATCAATTTCCAATATCTGTTCCAATGTTCGCGCCTGAAAGACCGCGTATAACGCCGCCGACATTTCCGCCAACGCCGATGACAGCCGCCAATCGGGATGCTCTTTCAGGATTGACTGTGTGGCATGGATGGCATCAATCTGTTCATCAACTGCATCTGGATTGCCCAATGTGTGTAATGCCGCCGCCAAATGGGAGAGCGCGGGGGCGTTGCCATCCGCTTGCACGGCGATATGTGCCAACACGTCAGGCGCGGCCACATCTTGCTGAAAGAGGGCGTAAATCGACAACATGCTCTCTTTGGGCTGCTTCATTAACTGACGCACGATACGCGCCGCCTGATCGACTGGTTTCTTGTGTACAAGGGGGACGGTCAGCCCAAATATCAGGAATTCAACGATGCCCATCACCACGCCCGTGATGAACGCCGCAAATATCAAGAACCACGGCAAAATAATGACGATGAGCATCAGTACCATTGGCACATTTGCGGACATCATTGCCATTTGAATTTGATCAATCGCTTCGGTTATTTCGGCGGTATCATTGCCGATGTCGTGGAAATAGATGAAGGGGAAAAGCCCGCCGAAAAAGTAAAGCAAGCGCAAAACAACAATAGCCAAAAAGCCGGAGATGGTTAAACTGGCGGTCATAATGCCGCTGAATCGCGCCCGTTTCACGGTGGGCGGGCTTTTCATAAGCAAAACGACCATCACGCCAAAGAAGGGGAGCAACAGCATGAGCAGGGGGGAAACGGTTGCCGTAATGTTGAGAATCGGGTTGGCAATGTCCCTGTCGTTCATCAAATCGATCCACTCTTGCGCGGAGGTGATGGAGGCGAAGCCGCTGTACATCATAAAAATAAGCAGCATCCCGACACCAAGCCCGACAAAAATGCCTGCGGTGTTGGCACATTCATCACCGCTGAACCAGTCGCTAAGCGGGCGGTTTTCGTTGTGGAGATGGAGTAAAGACGGCCGTTTTCGTTCAGGTAATCCGCGCTGTTTTGCGCCAACGATGGCTCCTTCTATCGCCCAAAACAGGATGAAACCAGCCAATAATAGTTCCACCCAGTACGCGCCGCTGTTGAAGATGTTGATATACTTTTGCAATGCCCATACAGGCATATCCATTGCCATGTCCATCTTGGCAAGGTGTTTTAGCGAGCCGCTATACGCCAGCAACGCATTCAATGGCAATAACCAGATGAGATAGGAGAGGATGCTGGCGAAAACACCAGCCAACGCCCCCATTTTCATCCCGTCTTGCCAGCCGCGAGCTTCACTTTTGCGGGCGGCCATCACCCCCAAACTGAGGACAAACGGCGCACCGATGAGGGCGGACAACATGAGCAAAAGCGTATGCACGATTTCGCTTTGGACGGGGCGTACCCATTGCGGCGTTAAGCCCGGCCCAGCCAGCGTAATCATGGGATACAAAACGGCGATGCCAATGACAAAACCGCCAAAAATACCGATAAGGGATGCTTTACGAATCATAGTTTGGAGTTGCAAGTTGCAAGTGGCAAGTTACAAGTGGCAAGTAACACATTGCCCACTTGCTACTTGCTACTTGTTACTTGCACAACGGCCGTTGCCAATTGCCCCGCCGTTGCGTAACGTTCTTCTGGTTTTTTAGCCAATGCAGTCATCAAAATGACATCAAGGCCAGTGGGCAATTCAGGGATTTTCATGGTGATGGAGGGGGGCGTTGCCTGCATATGCTTGAGTAAGACGGCGATGGGTGTGTCGGCGGTGAAGGGGAGTTCGCCAGCGAGCATTTCGTATAGAACAATGCCCAGCGCGTACACGTCAGATGTGTTGCCAGCGGGTTTTCCTTGCGCTTGCTCTGGCGACATATAATCGGGCGTGCCGATGGTTGCGCCTGTGCCTGTCAATTGCACGCCTTCTAACATGCGTGCCACGCCGAAATCGGTCAAAACGGCCGTAAATCCCACGCCGCCCGTCAATTCAGCCAGCCGCTCTTCGTCGCGCAGCATAATGTTGGCTGGCTTTACATCACGATGGACGATGCCGTGCGCGTGGGCGTAATCAAGCGCGGCGGCAATATCGGTGATGGTTTTGGCGATATTGGGCAGCGACATTTTCTTGTCCGCTTGCCGCAAAGCGGTCAATTGTGCTTTCAGCGTGTCGCCGCTGATGTATTCCATCACCATGTAGGAGATGTCCTGTTGCAGCCCAAAATCGTACATTTGCACGATGTTTTGATGGCGTAAGCTGGCGATGCCGGCCGCTTCGCGTTGGAAGCGTTCGACGAAAGTCTGGTCGCCCGCCAAATGGTGAGCCATGACCTTGATCGCCACATACCGATCCAATGACGATTGATACCCTTTATACACAACGGCCATTCCGCCGCGCCCGATGGGGGCAAGCACGCGATAGCTGCCGAGTGTTGCCCCTGTCAATCCTGTGGCGGTTTGTGTGCGCGGGGAGGAGGATGGCATTATGGTGGTGGCGGTGCTGCTGGTGTTCAACTTCTTGATGAAGGTGGCGAATGCTTGGCTAAACGGCCGTTTATCCCCCGTCAACAACGCTTTGCGTTGCAACCTGTTTTGTAAATCGGTAACCGTTCCATGAACGGCAGTTCCCTGTTGCATCGCCAGTTGCTCTTCTTCATTCAACTGCTGCCACAGATAGCGGAAATGGTCTTCCGCTTCGGCATTGAAGCGACGGATGGCGCGTTCGGGCAGCGGGCTGTTTTCAGCAAGGGGGAGGGATGGGTCAGAAACGGCCGTGTATAAATGGTAGCCTGCTAACTGCAAAAAGAACGGATGCGCCCCCGCCATCGTGATGACGGCTTCAATTTGTGCCGCGCTGAACGGGGGATGGTTGTTTCTGGCCGAAAAGGTTCGCAATAATTCGGCCGCTTCCTCCGTCGTCAATAACCCCATCGCTTCTTCAGAAAAGATGTTGAAAAACGGGGACGACAGCGTGTCCGCGTGGCGATAGGTGAGGTCGTACAAGCTGCGCTTGGAGGCGGTGATGTACACCACGCCCAATTCGCCCGCCAAACTGCGTAGTTCGCCGTAAAAGCCAGCGTTGAACGCTTCGTTGGTGGCTAAACTTTCAAACTCATCCAACATCATCACGACGGTGATGTCTGCGCGGTCAATGCGACGGAACAGACGGCGGGCGTGCATGAAGCGGACATCATCCTGCATCGCCAATTGGCTGGCGCGTTGGCGCAAGTCGGTCTGGCTTTCGGGCAGGGCGGCCTCCAGCAGGTCGAATATCTCAGGCCAAAACTCTTCGCGGGTGATGTTTGCCATCCCTTCCAAATCAATGTAGACAAAAGCGTATTGATCAGGGTCGAAGCCGTGTTGGCGCAAGCTGTTTGGGCAGTACAGATGGGTCAGCAGTGAGCTTTTGCCCATCTTCCGTTCACCGACGATGGAGCGGCATTGGCGAGTGGCAATGGCACTGTACAACGCTTCGATGGCATGAAAACGGCCGCTAAAATAGGTCGGGCTGGTGATGCGCTGTCGATTAAAAAAGGGATTACTGTGTTGACTATGAATAGGGGTCATTGAGGAATTGTCAATTATCAATTGTCAATTATCAATTGTCAACGGGGTGATCTGCTAGATGCAGTTCTCGTTGACAATTGACAATTGAGCATTAACAATTGACCATTGCTGTTTTATTCTGTCGTATGATAGGCGGTGACGTGCCGCCAACTGATCGCCAAAAAGGGGACGGTGCGGATGGGGGCGTTTGTCATCGGCCGCAGGGGGTAGATGGATACGTCAGTCATGCCAGCAAAATCACGGGTTTCGTCGAATAAATCGGTATCGCGGGCATCGGGGTTGGTGTGGAAGTTGCCGCGAATGGCAAGGTTGTCGGTGTAGATGACAATTTCCCGCTTGGCCTGCATGATCTGTATTTTTTCAAGGTACTCTGCATCCTTTACGGCAAAGTAGATGATTGCATTACGGTTGATGTTGAAAGAGGGTTGCGGAATGCTTTTGACTTGATAGCCTGTAAGTTGGGGGCGCAAAACCGTATCGGTGATGTTGAAGAATGTGAATCGTTTGTCGTTCAGATTGGTCATCAGTTCGCCGCGTGGCTGGTAGCCGCCGCTGATGACGAAACTGTCGGTTACGATTTCGATGGGGATGGTGTCTAGTTTGAGTTCCATGTGTGTACTCCTTAATAATTGTCAATTGTTAATTGGCAATGGTCAATTGTCAACGGGGGTAAGTATTATAATCGTTTTTTGTTAAAAATAGATAATCGTCAACGGTAGGTCAACATCGCATATAAGCTCCGTTGACCATTGACAATTGCTGTTTGTCCGTAAGTTTACAGTAGGGGGGGATACGCGCAAAAAGAGAGGGGGGTTCTTAACGGCCGTTAAACATTCACCACCTCTTAATTCCACGCTCCGCGTGGAATGAGGTGATGATGCTGTTTTAGTTTTCCCCTTCCATCTGCTATACTATTCACACTCTGTTCACATAACGTAAACCATTAACCCTGTAACTGGAGAAGTAATTATGGCTACAATTCTCGTAATAGATGATGACGAACTCGTTTCCCGCACCTTACAGCGCACGCTGAAAGTATACGGACACCAAGTCATGGTCGCCAACAGTGGCACCGAAGGCTTGCAACTCGCCCGTCGCCATCCCCCCGAACTCTTTATTTTAGATATTATGATGCCTGGCGTGGACGGCTACCAAGTGTGCCGTCAAATTCGAGGCGATCCAACATTGAGCAATTTGCCCGTGCTTTTCCTCACCGCCAAAGTCAAAGATGAGGACAAAATCGAAGGCTTCCGCGCTGGTGCAGATGATTATTTGAGCAAGCCATTCAATATGGAAGAGTTGCAACTGCGCGTGAAAGCGATTTTGCGCCGCACACAACCAGCCAAAGAGACGGCCGCCCCGCCCACCGAAGTTATCGTCGGCGATGTGACCCTTGATTGCCGCTCGTTCAAAGTCACCACCCCAGAGCGGGTGACGTTGTTGACCAATGTGCAGTTCGACTTGCTCTATCACCTGATGAGCAATGCCGAGCAGGTGTACAACAGCCAACAACTGCTGCAAGACGTGTGGGATTACCCCCGTGACACGGGCAGCCCCGAACTGGTACGCGCTCATATCAAAAACCTGCGCGAAAAAATCGAAACCATCCCCAGCCGCCCCGTGTACATTCGTACCATTCAAGGGCATGGCTATACCTTTTCAGCCGCATAAAAATAATGAATAATGAAGTTTTAATAATGAATTGTGAATGGCAGGCGTTCGTTCCCAATTCATTATTCCCAATTCATTATTCATTATTCGTTCCCCATGTTCCCCCAATCACACATCCTAGTCGTCGATGACGAGCCAGAAATTCTGGAATCGTTGATCGATTATTTGAATAAAAAAGCAGATTACACCATCTCCCAAGCGGGCGATGGGCAAGCGGCGGTGCAGTTTTTGCAGCAATGCGTGGACGATGGGATTGAGGTCGATTTAGTCCTGTTGGACATGCGAATGCCGCTGATGTCAGGGCTGGAAGTGCTGGCATGGATTCGCCGTCATCCTGCGTTGCAGTTCATGCGCGTGGTGTTGTTGACGGCCGCTGCGGGCAGCAATGAAAAGGTGGAAGCGTTGGCCGCTGGCGCGGACGATTACATCACCAAGCCGTATTATCCGCAGGAGCTATTGGCGCGGGTGCAAACCATCCTGCGTACACAACAGTTGGAAAAGCAGTTGCAACGACAAGGGCAGCAGTTGTCGATTTTGAACGGGGTGGGGCAACTGTTGGCGGCACAATTGGAGACGGCGACGGTGTTAGAAACGGCCGTTTCCAAATTCCACAGCATCATCCCCATCAGCATGGCGGCCATCTCCCTGTTAGAAAAAGGGCAATTGCGCCGCCGTTCGGCATGTGTCGATGGGCAATCGCTCAAGGATTTGCCTCAGCAACAGCCCGATAGCGGCATTACAGGCGTGGTTTTTGCGGAAAAAACGGCCGTTTATCTCAACACCCCTGCCGATGACCCCCGTTTCAACAGTAACGACGAAATCCCCTTCTTTATCACCGATAATCTCATTATGGCTCCGCTCGTCGTGCGCGGCAAAGCGATTGGTGTGATTAGCGGTTACAACAAGGAAAGACGGCCGTTTAGCCCCTTTGATTTGGAACTATTGTCCTCGTTTGCCAGTTCGATTAGTGACGCGCTGGCGAATGCGTGGCTGTTCCAAAAAGGGCGGCAACGGCAACAGGAACTGCTGGAAAGCCGTAATATCTTGCAGGCGTTAATTGATGGTATCCCCCATCCAATTTACACCATCAATGAGTCGTGGGAACTGCTGGCCGTTAATCAAAGTAAGTTGGATACATACGATCAGTTGACAGATAAGCAGGAAGGGCGACCGTGTTACGCGGTGTTTTATGATCGAAAACGGCCGTGTGATCATTGTCGTGTAGCGGAAACGCTGGCGAAGCAGGAAGGGCAGAATTGGGTCGTCAAATGGAAAGGGGACGACCATCTGCCCCGCGAGTGGGAAGTGGCGGCGTACCCGATTCCCAGTGTGCAACAGCCGAGCGCAGTGGTTTTTTGGCAAGACCGCACCGAGAAGCGGCGACTGGAGAATTCGCTGTTGCAGGCGGGAAAATTAGCGGCGATAGGTCAGTTGGCGGCGGGCGTGGCTCACGAGATCAATAATCCATTAACGGCCGTTAATGCCAACGCCCAACTGCTCAAACTCACCATTCCGAAAGATGATGAAAATTACGAATCCGTCGATCTCATCTCCCGTGGCGGCGAACGTGCCGCCAAAGTGGTGCGCGGCCTGCTTGATTTTGCCCGTCAGGAAGAGTACCACCTCAGCTACGGCGATGTGAACGCCAGCATCACCCGCACGCTTGATCTGGTGCAATATCAACTTAATTCAGCCCAAATCGAACTGGATTTACAATTAAGCGACACGCTGCCAGCCATAGCCGCCAGTTGGGAACATTTGAAAGGCGTATGGCTTAATCTGTTCATCAACGCCCGTGACGCATTGCGCGACGCGCCCAAACCGCGCCGCCTGACCATCATCAGCCGCCTTGATCCTGTTGATGTAAACTCCATCCAAATTTTGGTACGCGACAGCGGGACGGGCATTTCAGATGCCGAACTGCCCCATATTTTTGACCCGTTTTACACCACCAAAGCTCCAGGTCAAGGCACAGGGCTGGGATTGGCGACCAGCCATCGCATCATCGAGCAACATCATGGTGAGATTAACGTCATCAGCAGCCCAGATGAAGGCTCAACGTTCATTATTCGTCTGCTTGTGAATAATGAATAATGAATAATGAATTGGGAATAATTAATAATGAATGAACAATCTCATTTACTATCGGCCTAATACTACAACAGAAACTTATATAAGAAGTTCTCCTAGCAGCTTGTCGGAGAAGTCAAAAATGAGACGCAGATGACGCAGATTATTAGGATAAACGCAGATTTTTTGATGATATATCTTTAAAAATCTGCGTCCCAAAATTCTTTCTCCGACAGCCTGCTAGCAATAAAGTGTATATTCGTAAAACTGCCCTCTATAGTGACATACTGTACGACAACCATTCAAGATTGTATTCAGATATTATCAATAACGATATTAATGAATTCAATATACTAACGCCTGTCTGGACACACCTTATGCGTTTTGGTAATGCTATGATGTCTCGACGACATGCAGATATTTTTGAAGATATGCATAATTCTTGGCGGTAATTTTCATATGAAGCAACGTAGAAATCACTTATTAGAGGTGATTCTAGCTATTCCCATTTTTTTAGTAGGGTGGTATTTATTATCAGGTATTCTTGATGGGAACATTAGTGTGAGGCATGAGTCTACGCCAGTGCCAACCACCTACGCTATTACCGAAATGACATCAAATTTTGAATTATTATGGACAAAGCAACCCTTTACAATTGCTTCTCCAAAGGACAGAGACAGTATTCTACTGACCTCAAAATTTGACGAAGCGTATGTGCTATCATCAAACATTGGATCTATAATTGCTATTGATTTGGAAAGTGGTGAAGAAGAATTCCTTATTCACGAACGCTATAAAGCTGGTTCATTTCCTCATGCTTCAACAATGGGAATTAATTCAAGCTCATTTTTTATCGGTTTTCAAAGTACACAAAAGATTGGAGGGAATATGACGTGGGGCGCAGGTAAAGTAAAGGCATATGATCGAGCATCTGGTGCTTTACTATGGTCACAAGTGATACCAGGGGCTAGTAGCATAAGTTTATTATCTGTTACAGAAGATACGGTAAGCATTGGTAGAGGATCTGGATCGAATTACTATCTTTTGGATGCGGAAACGGGCGTGATTATCAAATCGGATCCAAGTACACTTGTTTGGAAAGTTCAAGATAATCTTGTTTATCAAGGATCCTGTATTAAAGGGGGATATGCTTTTCAATTATATAATCAAGAATATAGTGAAATCATATGGCAGAGTGAACTCATTTGTTCTCGACCGTCAATATTTACTGATAGTCGCATCATCACAAAAGGCGGTACTCAAGTCATCGCTTTAGATATAAGCAATGGGCAGAATATCTGGGAGCATTCTCAAGCATATAGTAATATCGCTGTCAGCAATGGTGTCGTTTATTTTGTCACAGACAAAGGGAATTTATTTGCGGTTGATATAATGTCTGGAGATGTATTGGGCAACGTACAATTCACCACACCACCCGATAATAATCGTTATAATACATTTCAAGTGACATCTAGTAACGATATCGTACTAATACACACAGGATATGTTGGAAATCAGCTATTTGCTTTTCATTTTAGGTAGTGGTCAGACATTTTGACTAACACCTCCAATTTCATTACTCATTATTTTTCAAATCATGTCACCATCATCCACCCCCTCACTTACTCCATCCGTTACGATTGTTGATATTTTGCGCTTGGCATTGCCTTTGAAAACGGAGGTTGTTGCCACCGCTAGCGAATTGCGTGTCGCGGTGCAGTGGGCGGTGTGGATTGCCAGTTGGAACAAACTGGCTGAACAGGCGCAGGCGGGCGATTTGGCTCTTATTCCGCCAGCGTTGCAGCGGCAAAGTTCGACCACCGTTTTGCTCAAGCAAATCGAAGCGTTGTCGGCGTTGTCGCTGGCGGGCTTGCTCTTTTTTGAACCCATCCCTGACAAAGTGGCGACGATGGCGCGACAAGTCAATCTGCCGCTTTTGATTGTGCCAGATGGGTACTCGACCCGCGACATCCATCATCTGATTTCAGGGCTGTTGGTGAACCGACAAACGGCCGTTCGTGAGCGTGGCCTGCAACTGTACCGACGGTTGTCGGAAATGTCGCGTGAGGGGGAGGGGCTGGATGAAATGACGGCCGTTATTTCCAATCTCATCGGCAAAATCGTCGTCATTCAGGATAAACGCTTAACGATTCAGGCGATTGCTGTGCCGCAAACGGCCGTTGTCTCTATCGACACCCTTCTCCCTATTTTAGGCCAGCGTGAACAGTTGCCCGCCGTTTTGCGAAACCGCAAAGCCGCCGCCCGCAGTCGCCAATCCCACTGGCAGCAACTGCTCCCCGTGGGCGATGGGGGCGAGGCAATTGGGCGCGTCATCAGCCCCATCATTGCTGGCGACAGGGCGCGTGGCTACCTTTCCATCATCGGCATTGCCGACGAATTAGATTCGCTGGACAGCCTTGCCGCCGAGCAGGGCGCGGCGGCGTGCGCGTTGGAAATGGCAAAAGCGAAAGCGGTTAATGAAGCCAAGAAAGAGATGCGCGGCGATTTTCTCGAAGGGGTGCTGGCAGGAACGTCATCGGCCAAAGAGATTGAGCGGCTGGCCGGGCGATTGGATCATGACACCACGCCGCCTCATGCGGTATTGACATTCAGATGGCGGGGGACGGATACCCCATCGCCCCGTCGCTTGGAAACGATGTTATTGTGGCTGTTGAACAACCATAACCGGACGGCGTTGACCCATTTATACGGCGGCAACGTGTTGTGCGTGTTCCAGACGTTGAACGGGCGTGATGATATGGAAACGGCCGTTCGTCTGGGACAGCGTTTGCGGGCGCAAGCGGAGAAAGAGTTCCCCAATGTGCGGCTGAACGGCGGCATCAGTGGCCCAGCAGAAGGGTTGGCGGCGTGGCCGAAAGCGTACACGGAAGCGTTGCAGGCGATGGAATTAGGCGAGCGGCTTGATTTTGACCATGTGGTGACGTTCAGCAGCTTGGGCGTGTATCGCTTGCTGATTATGTTGGAAGAACTTCCCGATGTGCGGCTGTTTATGAAGCAAACTGTCGGCTCATTGGTGGCCTACGATGCCCAGCATCGCAGCAGCTTAATGGAAACGCTGGATGCGTATTTCAATTATCATGGCAACATCAGCAAAACGGCCGAATCGCTTTTCATCCATCGCAACACGCTGCTCTACCGCCTTGATCGCATTCAAGAGTTGACTAATCACGATTTGAGCCAAGCAAATATGCGGCTGGCGTTGCAATTGGCGTTGAAGTTGTGTCAGTTACGGCCGTTGGGGATGGAAACTCAAACATAGGCGATGGCTATCTTGCTGTTTTATTCCCCTGTTTGTGCAAGTTGCCCAATCCATCCCCCTGATTTTCTGATAAATTGCCAATGGTTGCGCCCGCAACCATCCCGTATACTTTGATCAATGATTTGTGCTGAAAGGCATGGTTCAGTGGGAAATAGTGGGAAATACAGAAGAGGCGGCCAAACGGCCGTCTTTTTTGTTATCTGGGAGGGGAAAAGAAATTGTCAATTGTTAATTGTCAATGATCAATTGTCAACGGGGGGTGATGATTGCCAACACCTTATTTGTGCTGAAAGGCGTGGTTCAGTGGGAAATAGTGGGAAATACAGAAGGGGCGGTCTAACGGCCGTCTTTTTTGTTATCTTGACTATGGTACAACAGGGCAGTACCATAT
>CAYSDT010000030.1:0-13493 GCA_964429835.1 uncultured Ardenticatenaceae bacterium
GTCGCTACAACTTCGACAAACTCAATCTCCCCTGCTCCCCTGCTCCTCCGCTCCCCCGCTCAATTCGCCTTCACCTCATCCCACGTCACCGCATTATTGCGGGCGGCGATGGTGCCGAGTGCGCCTGGCTGCTGCCCCGTAATCGCAATCACAATTTTGGCGACGTGATCGTGCGTGGTCGAGATGAAATGGACAAATTTGCTTTGCGTGCCGCCCGCCACAGTGCCTGCCACATACAATCCCAGCACATTCGTTTCCATCGTCTCCTCATTAAAGACGGGAGCTTCGGTTTCGATGTCCAAAATCGCCCCCGCGTTGCGAAGTAGCGACATATCGGCCACGAAGCCCGTCGCCAATAGCACAAAATCGGCTTCATATTCCACAAATTCATCGCTGGGGGTGATGCCGTCGTCGGTATGTGCCAATCGCACGGCAGATGGGGTGATTTTGACGGGCAATGTCGATGGCAGCACGGTAATCTCGCCTTTGCGAATGCGGTCGCCCATGTCCATACCCAAATGGGGCTTGATACGATCCCACTCAAATTCGGCATTGCGATAGCTGATGGTGACTTGTGCGCCGACGCGCCAGCAGCGCAACGCCGCTTCTACGGCCGAATTACGGCCGCCAACGATGAGTACCCGTTGGCGGAAATATGGGTGCGGCCCCGCGAAATAGTGGGAAACGTGGGGTAAATCTTCGCCGGGAATGTCCAACAGGCGCGGCCCATCCATCCCACCAGAAGCCATCACCACATGGCAGGCGTGATAGCTGCGCTCGCCTGTGCGATGGCTGGTTTTGAGAAGGAAGTTGTCGCAACCTTTGTTGCCGCGATGATCAGGGGGAATAACGGCCGTTACCCCCTCATACGCCTGCAAATTCAAATCAAACATCTCCACCAACATCCGCAAATACGCCAGATATTGCTCGCCCGTGATGGATTGCTGGTCAAGGTTATGGACGGGGACACCTGCCAATGCCACATGCTCAGGTGTGCTGAAAAAATGGGTATTTGGCGGCCACATGCTGAACGCATCCCCAATCTGCTTCGCCTCAAACAGGATGTACGGCACACCTAATCGTTCAAGGGAAATTGCCAATTCAATCCCGATGGGGCCACCGCCGATGATGGCAACTTCTGTACTTTTTATATCTTCGTTTTTGTTCATCTAATTTTGTCCTTGTATTTCGGAGTCAAGGCTTGAGCCGGCTAAAGCCTCGACTCCGCTAAATTCGTAAAAAGCCTGCAAAACAAGCCGCGCAAATTATAGGCGCAACATCTGGAAAATGTTATCTAATGCACAACACAATGCAGAGCGATTACACGAACCAGAAGAACCCTGATTCCGATATGCTTCCAAAATCCATCGGTTGAAACTGCGTTCAAGACAGCCCGCTTTCAGCGGGCTTTGCATATCAGGCATCGGTTTTTAACCGATGACGAATTTCATACGATTGCCCGTTTTTACAATAGGAATGTTAATGGTAATCTAACATAATCGCTGTATGATCTATTTTGCTCTTTGGGGCTTAATAATATCAGATTATCAAATCGTAAATAACGATATGATCATAATTTAAGGAAGGAAAAATGACTGAAAATACAGAACAATCATACGGCTTCAAAACAGAGGTCTCCCAATTACTGCACATTTTGACCCACTCGCTCTACAAAGAGCAAGATATTTTCTTGCGCGAGGCGATTTCTAACGCTTCTGATGCACTGACACGGATGCACTTTGAATCCTTAACCAACCATGATGCACTCGACGCAGATGCGGAGTTGGCAATTCATGTCATCCTGCCAGAAATGCCAGAACCCGCCAGCGAAGATGATGATGAAGAAACGACTGCGGCAAAAGAGGCTGCAATTGCCGCCGCAGAAGCTGCGCCGAAAACGATCATCATCAAAGACAGTGGCTTGGGCATGACCAAAGAAGAGTTAATCACCAATCTCGGCACCATCGCCCAATCAGGGGCGCGGTCGTTTATTGATGAAGTTGGCGACAACGAAGATGTCGATTTGGGCGATGTGATCGGGCAGTTTGGTGTCGGGTTCTACTCCCTGTTCATGGTTGCTTCCGAAGTGCGTGTGCTTTCGCGCAGTTACAAGAAAGATGAAAAAGCGGCCGTTTGGATTTCTACTGGGGATGCCAGTTTCCGCGTTGAAGATGCGGAGAAGGAAGATCGTGGCACAGAAGTCCATCTCACCCTGAAAAAGGATGCAGAGGAATTTGCCAACGAGTGGAAACTGCGACAGATATTGAAAAAACATTCTGACTTTGTCCGTTACCCCGTCTACTTGGGCGAAGAACAAGTCAATCAGCAGGAATCGTTGTGGCGTAAACGGCCGTCTGACGTGGAAGAAGAACAGTACAAAAACTTCTACCGCGAAATGACGATGGATTTTGAAGAGCCGCTACGCACCATCCATTTTGCCGCCGACGCGCCCGTCAATGTTCGCGCCATGCTGTTTGTGCCAGCCAAACTGGAAAAAGGCGTGCTTGCCAAACGCAAAGAGCCGGGCTTGATGCTCTACTCGCACAATATCCTCATCGAAGAGTACAACAGCGAGTTACTGCCCCATTGGCTCAGTTTTGTCGATGGCGTTGTCGATTCCGAAGAGATTACGCTGAACGTGAGCCGTGAGACGGTGCAGAGCAACCGCATCATCCGCCATTTGGCAAAGACGCTGAAAAGTCGCGTTATCCGCGAACTGAAAAAGATGGGCAAGAAAGACCCCGAACAGTACGAAAAATTCTGGGAGGAGTACAGCCGCGCCCTCAAAGAAGGCATCGCCACCGATTATGAAGCGAAAGATGACATCATGCCGATGCTGCGCTACGTCGCCGCCCATTCTGACGGCAAACTGATCAGCTTGGATGAGTATGTAGACGCTATGCCCGAAGATCAGGAAGAAATTTACTATGTGATGGGCAGCGACTTGACCTCTGTCGCCAACAGTCCCCATCTTGACCCCTTCAAGGAGCGCGACCTTAACGTGCTGTACTGGACAGACCCGTTGGACGTGCTGATTGCGCCATCGCTGGGCGAATTCAAGGGCAAGAAATTCCGCAATGTGGACGATGGGTCGCTGGAACTGCCTGATGTCGCTGATAAAGAAGAAGATGACAAAAGCGAAAGCGTGGACATTCCAGAAGCGAGCTTTGAATCATTCGTGGGACAATGCACAACGCTTTTGGGCGATAAAGTGACGGAAGTGCGCGAATCGAAGGTGCTAAAGAGCAGCCCCGTGCGCTTAGTCTCACCTGAAGGTGAAAATGACCAAGAAATGTTACGCATTGCGCGGTTGATGGGACAAGAGTACGAAGTGCCTAAGAAGGTGATGGAAGTCAACAGTCACCATCCGCTCATCGCTGATTTGGCAGAAATGGCGGCTAATGATGCGGATAATCGCGTGTTGGCGTTGTCGGTGGAGCAGTTGTACGAGAGTGCGCTGGTTCAGGAAGGATTGCATCCGAATCCGGCCGATATGTTGCCGCGTATTCAGGAGTTGATGGAGTTGGCGGCGAAGTAATAATGAATAATGAATAATTAACAATTAATAATTGTTGATTTGACAGCCAACAGTTGACGGAAAATCGTTGATTGTTGGCTGTTTTTGTTTGGGGGAGGGGTAATCGGACACGGATTTCACTGATGAACACAGATGAAAGTTAGCAACGAATTAACGCGAATTAACACGAAAAGAGCAGAAATTCGTGCAAGGGGTAAATATGAGACATCGGGCGACGTTGTATTTTATTCGTGATGGGGAGTTGCTCCTCATCCATCGCTATCGTGACGGGCGGGAGTATTTCACGACGATTGGCGGCGGGGTTGAAGCGGGGGAAACGGCCGTTTCTGCTGCCATTCGTGAAGGAAAAGAAGAGACAGGGCTGGATTTTGAATTAGGGGAGTTGTTATGGGAACGGCCGTTTCTCGACCAATACGAACACGCTTTCCTTGTGACCACATTCAGCGGCACGCCCACGCTCGGCGGGCCAGAAATGCTTGAGCAAAGTGAAAACAATCGCTACATCCTTGAATGGCATCCGTTAGACGATTTGCCAGATTCGATTACTCTTCAGCCTACTGATGAGCAACTTCGTGAGATAACGGCCGTTATTTCATAGCGAGAAATAGGACACTGATTTCGCTAATTTACACAGATACGCAATAAAAAAAGCGCACGAATGAAATTCATTCGTGCGCTTTTTCTGTTTGAGCGATCATCGGGACTCGAACCCGAGATAATAGCTTGGGAAGCTATTGTGTTACCACTACACCATGATCGCAACAGGGGGAATTATAACGGGGAAACGGCCGTTTGCAACATTTTTGCCCTTACTCTTCCGTAATCAGAAATTCTTCAGGAATCCAACCTAAACGGCCGTTTACCGTCATCACCTCTTGCCACAAATTGCCATCCCGATTGGCGTGTCCGCCGCGCAAAATGAGTACATCGCCATCGAACACCTGCCCCGCCTGCTGACCGCCGGGCGATTGGTAGAGCCATGTCAAGCCGCTTTGGGTGATAACAACGGCCGTTTTGCCATCAATTGGCGTGGGGGTCAGCGTTGGAAACGGGGTGTTGGTTGGCGTGGGTGTAGGGGTGACAGTCGCTGGTTTGGGCGTTGCCGTCACTTCATCAGTTTCGTCTGCATCAGGTGCGGGGGTGATGGTTTCAGTCGCCTCGTCAGCCGTGCCGCTCTCGGTCGCGTCACTTTCGGCGGTTGTCAACGGGACGAACGCACCCGTTTGTGGTGTGCCAGAGGGTGGCCGTGTGGCAGATTCTTCTATTGAAGCAACTTCGCCAATCGAAGTCGGCGTGTAGGTGGCGGTGACGACAATAATTTGGGAAGAAACGCTTGCGTTGAGCGCGGTCGAACTGTCCGTTTCCCCCATCACACCATCCAACGGTACGCCCGCCATGAAAAAGCCAAACGCCAGCAGTGTCGCCGCCAAGCCGAAGCCTGTGAGCGAACGCGCCCGCGCATCCAGTCGCCGCCCAAACAGCAGCGAACGCCCTGATTGAGCCATTAGTGCAAGGGTATTGAACAACAGCGCAAACAGCCCTGCAATGCCCATTCCCCATAAAGTCCATGTTGGAAATCCCATAACGGAGGATTATAGCGAGTTTGATGGCAAGGTGTTAATATCGCCAAAATAATTAACAATCAGAGAGATAGAGTGGAGAGATAGAGATAGAGAGGAGTTAACCTTTTCTATCTCCATCTCTATTCTCTATCTCCGTTACGGAGAATCATGTCTGAAAATTACGATCTTGTTGTTTTGGGTGCAGGGCCGGGCGGCTATGTGGCTGCCATCCGTGCCGCCCAGTTGGGGCTTAATTGCGCCATTATTGAAAAAGAGTATTGGGGCGGTGTCTGCCTTAATGTTGGTTGTATTCCCTCTAAATCTTTATTGAAAAATGCAGAAGTTGCCCACACGTTGCAACATCGCGCCCGCGAATTTGGCTTTAGCTTTGATAATTTGACGCTGGATTATGGCAAAGCGTTCAAGCGCAGCCGCCAAGTGTCGGGGCGATTGGTCAAGGGGGTTGGCTTCTTGATGAAGAAGAATGGCATTGCCGTTTACGATGGCGTTGGCACGTTGCTGGACGCAAATCGCATTGAAGTGGTGATGGGTGATGGCGAAAAGGCAATACTCAACGCAACCAACATCATCATCGCCACGGGCGCACGTCCCCGCCCCCTGCCCGGCGCACCTTTCGACGGCGAGCGCATCATCTCCTACAAAGATGCGATACTGTCCGACAATCTGCCCGAAAAGCTGATCATCATCGGTGGCGGCGTGATTGGGGTTGAATTTGCGTACATGTGGGCAAATTATGGCGTAGACATCACGATTATCGAGATGATGCCCCATCTGTTGCCCAACGAAGACCCCGCTGTGAGCAAATTGTTGGAGAAGGCGTATAAAAAATTGAAGGTGAAGGTGATGACAAAAACGGCCGTTTCCAAAATCACACCCACCGACGACGGCGTATCCGTCACCCTGCCCGACGGCAGCACCCTCGAAGCCGACAAAGTGATGGTCGCCATTAATTTCCAGCCCAACATCGAAGGCATTGGCCTCGAAGCGGCGGGCGTAGAGTTGACCGAACGCGGCAACATCGCCATTGACGACCAGATGCGTACTAATGTGCCAAACATTTACGCCATCGGTGACGTGGCGACCGACTTCCGACTGGCCCACATCGCTTCAAAGATGGGCATGATTGCCGCCGAAGCGATGGCAGGCAAAGAAACCAAGCCAATCGAATACCTGATGATGCCGCGAGCGACTTATTCTGTGCCGCAAGTTGCCAGCTTTGGCTACACCGAAGCGGCGGCAATAGAGGCGGGCTACGAAGTGAATATCGGCTCGTTCAATTTCCAAGCCAACGGCAAAGCGTTGGGTTTGGGCGAACGTGACGGCTTCATCAAAATCATCTCCGATGCCAAATATGGCGAGATTTTGGGTGCGTCGATGATTGGGCCTGATGTGACAGAACTGTTGCCAGAGCTGACATTGGCGCAAAATGTGGGGTTAACGGCCGTTGCCATCGCCCAAAACGTCCACGCCCATCCTACCCTAAGCGAGGCGTTGATGGAAGCCGCGCACGCCGTCGAAGGGCAGGCGATCCACGCTTAACACAGTCTGGCCTAAATTCTTAATGTTTTAAGTGCAGGGCATGGCAACGCCATGCCCCTACTGTACGGGTTTGGCGTTGCCAAACCCAACCTCTTTTGAAAATAAACGGATATGGCTGTTCTGACAGTCATATCCGTTTATTTTTTAATCCGTTGTTGTCACTCGCACACGCCCATCAAATTAATTCATTTTGCAAAAAAAGTTTTCGTGTTATAGTTAGCACTCCTAATTATTAGCAACCCTAAAGAGTCGCATAAATTACAAATTATGCGGCTCTTGCCTTGTACGCATTATGAACGAAACAGAAGAACAACAGTTAGCAACACAGATATTGGAAGTGTTACCGCAAGTCTCGCAGACCGTAACGGCTGGCCTTCGCAACCATCCCGACCCCATCGCCTTGAATCAGGTGATGGTATTGCGGACGCTAGTGGAACGGCCGTTAAATCTCAGTGATCTCGCCAGCGAGCATATGGTCAGCTTGCCCACCATGTCCAACACCGTCAGTCGCATGGTGAAGCAGGGATGGGTCACGCGCAGTCGTTCAGAAGAAGACAGGCGCATGGTTTTGATTGAATTAACGGCCGTTGGTCGCACACGTCTCAACTCCATTTTTCAACATCTAGCCAACCATATCACCACCTTATTCACAGTCTTATCCCCCGCCGAAAGAGTCGAACTCAAACGCGGATTATCTTTGATCGAAACGATCTTTACCCCAAAAGGAGATGAGGAGCAGGGGGGATGAGGAGATGAGGAGCAGGGGAGATGAGGAAATCGCTCGCTCCCCTGCTCCCCTCCCCCCCCGCTCCCCTCCTCCGTCCCAACTAGGAGAAACACAACAGTATGTTAACCAAACTATTTGACAAAATCACGCGCCTATCCATCCGTTTCAGATGGGTAGTGATCGCCCTCACCTTCATTTTTATGGCGGTCGGCATTTACGCGGCCACCCAATTGAATCTGGAAATGACCCCTCGCGTCGAATTTCCACAAACCATCGTCATCGTCCAATGGCCTGATGCTGAAGATGCCGATAATTTCCTCGAAGAAGTGACCATCCCGCTTGAAACGAAATTACAAGCGATTGAAAATGTGGTCAATGTTGAATCGACGACACAAGCTGGGATGGCTTTCATGATTGTCCGTAATGAATTTGGACAAAATCAGGAAGCGATTATTGAAGATATAGAAACGGCCGTTTCCACCACAGACCTCCCCGACACCGCCGAGTCCCAAATCCTCAATTTCAGCCTCAGCGACCTGCCCATCACCGTATCCAGCATCTCCTCCTCTGAAATGACATTGGCCGAGCTAAAAGAGTACGTCGAAACAGAGATCGTTCCTGAACTGGAAACACTCGAAGGGGTCAGTAAAGTGACCGTCGGCGGCGGGCAAGAGTTACCCGATGAAACAGCGGACACTGAGCCTGTCGAAGTGGAAGCGACCGCAGAACCCGTCGAAGTAGAAGCGACCGCAGAACCCGTCGAAGTGGAAGCAGTCGAAGAACCTGGCCGTCTGCCCGCCCTCATCAGCGAAGGCGCGGCGGCGATGGATATTGAAGTCGAATTCATGCAGGATATTACCCCTGATGTATTCGCTGACATCACTGGCACCGAAGAGCAAATCATGGCCTTACTCGGCCTCCTCTCCGAAGAGGATTTGATTTATGTTCCGGCTGATACGCTTTCCTTCCTGCCAAGCGAGTATACAGAAACGCTTGACCCCGATCTGGTTACGGAATTAGATGAAATCGCCGCCGAGTATGGTGGTATTGGTCAATATAATGTAGCCGAATCACAACTGCTTCTCAGCGGCGGAGAACTTCCCGCAGAGGAAGAGGTCGTGGAAGAAACAGAAGCTGCTCCAGAAACACCCATCGCCGTCGATCTGCCCGAAACATGGATTGCAGGGGCGGCTCAGATGGGACAAACCATCACCACCACTGCCGATATTACCCCTGAATTTATGGGAACTATCGCTCAGATGGCTCCTGAAATGCTGGACGCGCTCACACCTGAGATGGTGCTGGCTTTCTCGCCCGATGTGTTGATGGCAATGCCCCAAGAATTTTTTGCGGGATTGGATGCCGACACACAAGGCGCACTTGCCGCTTTGTTAGCTCCACCAGCCCAAGATGGCGAGATGGTTCCTGTTGAACCCGTCGCCCTGCCCGAAGCATGGATTGCAGGGGCGGCTCAGATGGGACAAACCATCGCCACCACTGCCGATATTACCCCCGTATTTATGGAAACCATCGCGCAGATGGCTCCTGAAATGCTGGACACGCTCACACCTGAGATGGTGTTGGCTTTCACGCCCGATGTGTTGATGGCAATGCCCCAAGAGTATCTTGCGGGATTGGATGCTGAAACGCAAGGGGCAATCGCCGCTTTGTTGGCTCCGCCAGCGGAAGATGGCGACGTTGCCGACGACCTTCCTGCTTTTGAGGCAGTCAATTTGCCCGAAATGTGGATCACGGGTGCGGCACAGATGGGACAAACCATCACCACCACCGCCGATATTACCCCTGAATTTATGGGTGCTATCAGCCAGATGGCTCCTGAAATGTTAGACGCTCTCACACCTGAGATGTGGATTGCGTTTATGCCGGAAACAACGGCCGTTATTCTCCAAACCCCTCTCGCCGCCACTTTAGACGAAGCATTACTACTGCAACTAAACGCCATCCAATTGGCGGCAAACGGGGAACCAGTAACGGCAGTTTCCCTTCCAGAATCATGGGTTGAAGCATCTGCTTCATTTGGGATGCCGATGGAAACCACCGCCGACATTCCACTGCAAGCAGCCGCCATGTTGACCGCCTTTCCACCCGAACTGCTGACAGAGTTGACTCCCGAAATCATATTAGCGATGGATCCAGCCTTGTTGGCCGCCATGCCCGCCGAAATTATGGGGACGCTTGACGACGACACACAGCAAACCATCACCAATATCACCATCGCCGCCGAACTGTACGCGATGGCAGAAGAAGCTGGTGAAGAAGAGACCGAAGAGGTTGTCGAAGAGCCTGTAGAAGAAGTCGATCCCGCCGTGTTGCCTGACATGCTGGTGCAAGGCGCGGCCGCTGCTGGTGTCGTCATCGAAGTTGCTCAAGATTTATCACCCGACTTCATCCGCCCCATCGCTGGATTTGGCGAACAAGGTGTGCAAATGCTGAGCATGTTGACAGATGACCATCTGCGCCTCATGCCAGCAGAATCCATCGCCCTGTTGCCCGCCGCTTATTTAGAAACGCTGGACGCAGATTTAATTGCTGAATTGGACGAATTAGCGGCCGAATATGGTGGCGCAGGCGAATTGGCCTTAACCGAAGCGGCCGAAGCTGAAGCCGCACAGGAAGCGGCTGGCGAAGCCCCACTATTGGCTGGTGTCTGGACAGAAAATAGTCCTGAAGGCGACCCGCCAATGTTCACCGATGCTTACGATATATTAAGCAATAATTTTGTCGATGGCGCGGCGGCCTTACTCAATTTCATCCCCAATTCGCCCAACGGCGATCCGCAGCTGATGTACGATCTCTCTCCCGAAGTGATGGCGTACTTGGCGGAAAACGAAGAAGGATTCGTCGAAAACCTCTCCGTCATCATTCTGGAATTGATGTCGCCTGAGACGTTGACTTACCTGCTGGACGAACATCCCGACGCATTCGACGCGGAAACAGCCGAACATCTGCGCGGCGTAGCAACGGGCGATGTGGAAGTATTCATCCCCGATTCGTCCGCTACACGCACGAATGGCAGCCCCAGCGTCATCCTTGCCGTCTATAAAGATGGTGATGCCAACACTGTTGAAGCGGCGCACCTTATTTTCGACGAATTTGACGCATTCACGGCCAGTAACGACGATGTGAAAGTCCATATGGTCTTTGAACAAGCGACGTTTATCGAAGATTCCATCAAAGGCGTGTCCCGCGATGGGGCGTTGGGTGGCGTGTTTGCCATCCTTATCATCCTCATCTTCCTGAGCGGGCGCGTGGGTGGAAAGTATAAATTAAGTTGGCGAGCGACGTTGGTAACGGCCGTTTCCATCCCCCTTTCCATCTTTAGTGCCTTCTTCTTCATGTGGCTCATTCCGCCCACAATGGGGTCATGGATGGAATCCGCCGTCATTGCCACCGACAACGGCCTTCTGGTCTACCTTGCCCGCCTTTTCCCCACCAGCATCACACTGAACATTATGACCTTGAGCGGCCTTACCGTCGCCATTGGGCGCGTGGTAGATGATTCCATCGTTGTGTTAGAAAATTCCTATCGCCACATCCAAAATGGTGATGATCTGAATGAGGCGATTATTGCGGGTACAAACGAAGTGGCAACGGCCATCTTCTCGGCAACGGTAACGACAATGGTCGTCTTCCTGCCGCTTGGTTTGGTTGGCGGGCTGATTGGCTCCTTCTTCCTGCCCTTTGGCTTAACGGTAACGTATGCGCTGATTGCCAGCTTTATTGTGTCGATAACGGCCGTTCCTGCCATGATGTCCTTGCTCATCAGCAAAGACAACATCCCCGAAGAAAAAGAGACCAAATTACAACGCTGGTACACCCCCATGCTCGAATGGTCGCTTTCTCATCGCGCTGCCGTCATGGCAATCTCCACCGTTGTCTTTTTCAGCAGCCTGTACCTGCTTGCCCAACTACCGAAAAGCTTCATTCCTGGCTTTGGTGAACCTACCATTAGTGTCATCATTAAAATGCCAAACGGCACAAAAATGGTAGAAACAAACGCATACGCAGAGGAACTGGAAGCCATTCTTGCCGATATAGATGGCGTTGAAACCGTACAAACCGAAATCGGCAGCGGCGGCGGTATGGAAGCGTTGCTTGGCAGCACAACAGTCAGCCAAAATGCTGGCAATATCGCCATCACCGTCGAAAACCAAGATGATCTTGATGCTCTTACCAAAGAAGTGCGCGAAGAAGCTATAGCCATCTTTGGTGAAGATCAAGTCGTCGTGTCATCTGGCACAGAATCTGCTGGCATGACTGGTTTTGGCGTAATCATCACCAGTGATTCGCTCGACGAGTTGATCGAGATTGCACCCGATGTAAAAGAAGTTCTAGCCACTATTGATAACGATGGCGATGGGCAACCCGACATTGCCAACGTAAGCAGCACCGTTGATGCCCTGCTAGATGGCGGCGGCAGTGATGCGATTATGCGGATAGACGGCCGTCCTGCCATCAGTTTTGGCGGTGAATTAGAAACAGCCGACACGCTGGGCGTGACTGGTGCTGCCAAACAGGCAGTGCTGGACATGGATAACTTACCACCCACCGTCATTGTCACCGAAGGGTTCGATTCACAAATGCAGGTTGAAGGCTTCCAATCTATGATTCAGGCGATTGGTATCTCCATCATCCTCGTCTACCTCATCATGGCGCTATCTTTCCGCAGTCTGCTGCTGCCATTCACCATCTTGTTCAGTCTGCCCTTCGCCCTTGTTGGCGCGGCGGTTGCCCTGTACATCACCGACAGTAACCTGGGCATCTCAGCCATGATCGGCTTTATGATGTTGGTCGGCGTGGTGGTGACAAACGGCATTGTGCTGATGGAATTGGCGAAGCAGTTACGCGAGAAAGGGGCAAGCACTTACGACGCGCTCGTTGGTGCCGGCCGTACTCGTTTGCGTCCCATCTTGATGACGGCGTTGACTGCAATTTTGGCACTCGTGCCATTGGCAGCCAGTCAGGACGCGGGCGCGGTCATCGCGGCCGAATTGGGCAAAGCGGTGATGGGCGGCTTGATCGTCGGTACGGCGTTGACATTGGTCATCGTACCTGTCATGTACAGCCTGCTTGACCAATTGGGCAGCAAATTCCGTAAAAAAGAGGCATAAGATGTAAGAGGAGTCGAGGCTTTAGCCGGTATGTTCCGGCTAAAGCCTCGACTCCGCCCCGTACATAAAACAAAAAAGCCCTGCCAATTGAATTGGCAGGGCTTTTTTTGTTACGGCGATGTTATTTATTGCAGGGAACGCAAGTACGAACGGGCTTGTTCCAACCCTGCCATCGCTTGTTCGATTTGTTGCAGGGCATGGGCGATGCCTTCTTTGTCATTGCGGCTGGTGATTGTGGGAGAAACGCCTGCACTGAGCAGTGTCGAAACGGCCGTTTTCACCAATTGCGGCTGTGACAGTAATCCTTTGTACAAGGCTCGCGTCTCTGACATGGGGACGATGCCCAATTCAGCAGCTAATATGCGACGGCATGATTCATACTGTTGAATTGCCAAACTACGCTCCCCCTTTTTCATGTATAACAGCATCAACTCGCGGTGAATTTGCTCACGCAACGGATCAACGGCAAGGAGTCGCTGCCCATAATCAATCCCTCTCGCCAGTTCATTCCGCTCACCATAATAGCGCATCAGACGGGAGAGCGTGCGGAGGTAAAGCAGGTGCAATCGTTCCCGCTCACGCAACACCCATTCGTCATAATACCCATCAAGCAGGTCACCACGATACAGGTTTATCGCTTTTTCCAGAAAGGAAGCATCGGCCGCGCCCATTTCTTCCATTGACAAATGCAGACCGCGATTCGCATTCTCTTCAAAGCTCAAAATATCAATCCATTGGCTGTTGTTATACGCAAACTGGACGTTTCCACGCTCAGAAACAGCAAGGCAGGCGGCATCTTGTGGCAATTCTTTCTTCAATCGCCACAAGGCGGTGCTAAGGCAACGTCTTGCATTTTTTAAGGGAACATCCTCCCAAAACAGGTTGGTTAATGATTCACGACTGTGGCTGCGTTCGTGGAATAGAATGAGATATGCAAATAACGATTGGGTGGATGGGGGCAGGCGTAACGGCCG
>CAYSDT010000031.1:0-4262 GCA_964429835.1 uncultured Ardenticatenaceae bacterium
TATGAAAAAGATTCAAATTTTCCTGATTGGCCTCGTCGCCATCATCGGCATTATTGGTGCCATTATTTTTATTGACCCGTTCAACTGGCATTTACGCGACCGTTTTGGCGGCGAATATGATGCCGTTCTGACCGCCATCCCCGCCGACAGTTTGGCCTACATGGGCGTAAATTTACTGCAATATGATGCCAACGCTTGGGACGCAATGCGCGGCGATGGTGACGGTGGCATTGACGACACATTTTTTGCGGCAACTGGTCTGCATTTTGAAGATGAGGTGAAACTGTGGATGGGGCAATATGCGGGTGTGGCGATTTTATCACTCATCAATGATGAAAATGGCGAATTGAGCGGCGCAGAATGGCTGCTAGTTGCCGAAGTGCGGGACGGGGATGCGGCGGCCACTTTTTTGCAAAAATTAGATGAAGGAGAGGCGGAACAGCATAATGCACTGGTGGAAAACGGCCGTTTACTCCTCATCGCCTCTTCACAACATGCACTAGAACAGGGGTTGGCCGCGCTGGACGGCAATTCACTTGCCGATGATCCCGATTACGCCGAATCCATCGCCGCCCTGTCTGCTGAACGGCTGCTGACGGGTTATTTTCCCGCCGCCACGTTACCCATCCTTGCCGCTGAATTGCCCGATGGCTTTATGGGCGCGACAGCGGGTGATTTGCTACCTGCGGGAATGGGCGCAACGGCCGTTTCCCTCAACAGCAGCGACGACGGTATCCAAATCGACACCATCACCTTGTACGACGAAGCGGAGATGAGCCGCGACGAAAAAGCCGCGCTCGCCGCCAACGGACAGAGCAACGCCGCCGACAGCTTGCCCGCCGACACGCTGGTTTATGTCAGCGGCCAGCCCATCGCCATTAGTTGGCCGCCCGTGCGTGAGCGGCTGGCAACGGCGATTGGCGAGGCTGATTTTGAAGAATCTATGGAGCTTTTTGGCGATGACTTTGGACTGAATCCAGACACGGGTTTGTTCCCCCTATTGACGGGCGGAACGGCTGTTGCACTACTCAACGACCTGCTCCCCGTCGCGGTTTTGGAAAGTGAAGGGATGGATGAGGTAAAAACGGCCGTTTTTCAATTCAACAACACCGTAACCGAAAGCGGGCTGGGCAAAATCGACGAAACCGACGGCGTGTACGCCTTCACCACCTTCCTCATGCCCGATCTGGCATTCAGCTACGCCCTCACTGACGAAGCATTACTGTTCAGCAACGACAGCGCGGCATTGACGGAACTACCTGCCGCTGACACCCTCGCCGACACCCCCCGCTTTCAAGAAGCGATGGCCGCATTCACCGACAGGGAGATGGGTTTATACATCAATGCACCCGCCCTGTTGCGGGCAACAGAACGTGAAACGGGCAATTTGCCCTTCATACCGATGATTGCGGGAGGAACGGCCGTTTCCGACAACGCCGTCCACCATCGCCTCATCATTTTTGTAGATGAAACCGCAGAATGAAATTATCCACAGATTACGCCGATTTTCGCAGATTAAAAGTAAAAATCTGCGAAAATCGGCGTAATCTGCGGATCAGTAAAATTAGTGTCTCATGAGCCGAAAGACGAAGATTGACCTCATCTGGATTACGCTGTTCTCCCTGCTGGTGCAACTGTTTTGGGCGGCGCGTATGCCGCACCCCACCTATTTCGACGCATATTATTACAGCATAAACGGCCGTCAATTAGCAACGGAGCAAGGCTGGACAGAACCCGTCATTTGGCAATATCTCGACGCGCCCGCCAGCCTGCCAACCGACAGCCACACCTACTGGATGCCGCTCACCTCCATCGTGGCCGCTGGCGGGCATATGGTGGCCGGCGATGGGTTTCGGGCGGCGCAATTGCCTTTTGTCTTGCTGACAACCACGCTTCCCCTGCTCGCTTACGCCATCGCCCGCCACCTTTCGCAGGAGCGATGGGCGGCGCGAACGGCCGCTCTATTCACGATGGCTGGCGGCTATTACGCGGGGCAATGGAACCAGCCGTCAACATTTGCGCTGTTCGCATGGGTTGCTGGCGGCGGGCTGTTGGCATTGGGGCTGGCACTGGAAGCCAAACGCCCAAACAAACTCTGGTTCGCGGCTGGTCTTCTCGCCGGCCTAAGCCATCTCACCCGCGCCGATGGGTTGCTATTGCTGGCTGTTGGCCTGTTACTTCTGCTGTGGCAAGCAATCCGCTCCCCTGCTCCCCTGCTCCCCCGCTCCCTCGCCCTTATCGGCGGCTATTTAGCAGTGATGGGCGGCTGGTTCATCCATTTGTGGCGCGTCACAGGCCGCCCGCTCTCGACCGTCGGCACGCAGACGATGTTCCTGACCACCTACGACGACACCTTCGCCTACGGGCGACAATTCAGTTTGCAAAGCTATCTCGATTGGGGAATGGACAACATTGTGCGCTCAAAATTAACGGCCGTTTCCCTCTCATTTCAAACCTTCATCGCCGTTACTGGCCTGTTTTTTCTTGGCGGCTTCATTTTGTGGGCGTGGATTAAATTAGGCCGCGCCGAACGCACCAAACTGTTTTTACGGCCGTTTACCCTCTACAGTATCGCCCTTTTCCTCAGCATGACCTTTATTTTTACCTTTCCCGGCCAGCGCGGCAGCCTGTTCCACTCCTCCACCGCCCTGTGGCCGTGGGCGATGGCATTAGCGGCCGTCGGCATCGGCTTCGTCGTCGAATGGATCGCCACCCTGCTTCCCCATTGGCGGCCAGAAAAGTCGAAGCCCCTGTTTGCAGGGCTTTTCGTCGCCATCGCCTTCATTATCAGCATTGTGCTGTCTGGCACACAACCCATCGCTACTGATGAGGCCGCGTTGTACAAACAACTTGGGGGGCAGATGGATGATGGCGCACGAGTCATGCTCGGCAATCCGCTCGCATTCAATTATCACACAGGCATCCCCGCCGTCATTCTGCCTAACGAACCGCCCGAAATTGTGCTGGAAGCGATGGCACAATACGACATTGACATCCTCCTGCTTGACCCCGATCATGTACAACCGATGGCTGAACTGTATGCTGGCAAAATCAGTGTGCCAGAATTAGAACTAATGCAAACCGTACCCATCACCACCACCGAAGGCATTGTGGGTGAATTACAGTGGTATAAGCGGATAAAATAGTCCGCAGATGACGCAGATTTACGCAGATTTTTAAAATAGGTTTTTAATCTGCGTAAATCTGCGTAATCTGCGGATCAATCAATTATGCAAAAAAAATCTTACTGGGTGTATGCAGCTGCAACGGCCGTTATTTTCCTATTCCTCCTCATAACCGAAACACGCGGTTTCCCGCTTGATGACGGTTGGATTCATCAAACATACGCACGCAGCTTGGCTGAAAACGGCCGTTGGGAATACATACCCGGCATCGTCAGCGCAGGCTCCACCGCGCCGCTGTGGACGATGTTGCTCGCTGTCGGCTATCTACTGAACCTGCCGCCGTTGGGCTGGAGCTATTTTCTCGGCACGCTTTCCCTGTTCCTGCTGTTGTGGGCAGGAATGCGCTTGTGGCGGCAATTATGGCCTGATTTTGCCTCACGCGATTGGTTGGTGGGGTTGTTGTTGCTGAGTAGCTGGCCGATCATCTGGGCGGCAAATAGCGGTATGGAAACGGTGCTGTTCATCGCCGTCGGCCTGTCCATCCTGACCCTGACAACACAATTCTGCAACCATCGGAGTAGAGGCTTCAGCCGGCCGGCTAAAGCCTCTACTCCGATGAAGTTGATCGCTTTGTTGGGATTTCTGTCTGGCATTCTCATTCTCATTCGGCCGGATGGGTTACTTTTGCTGCTACTTGTCACCATCACCCTTGCGGCGCAAGATGGGACAATGGCGGCGCGGGCAAAACGATTGGCACTGTACGGCGCGATGGCTGCCCTGCCCCTCATCCCCTATTTGGCGTTCAATTTGCAGACAAGCGGCTCCATCTGGCCGAACACGTTTTATGCCAAGCAAGCGGAGTACGCGCTATTGCTGGAACAGCCGCTTATCGGGCGCACGTTGCAACTGTTGTGGCTGAGTTGGGGCGGAACGGCCGTTTCTTGGCAAGGCATGAGCGCGGCACATCTGTTACTGCTTCCCGGTCTATTCGTCTCGCTTTGGACAGCGGCGCGGCGATTGTGGCAGGAGAAAATTGCCGCATTGCCGTTCGTCATTCCCTTGTTGTGGGCGTTTGGGCATGTGGCACTGTACGGCTGGCGATTGCCCGTCACTTATCAACACGGCCGTTATCTTCTC
>CAYSDT010000031.1:4362-6342 GCA_964429835.1 uncultured Ardenticatenaceae bacterium
ATCGCGGCGCACGATATTGGGGCGATGGGGTATTTTGCAAAACGGCCGTTACTCGATCTGGCTGGCCTCATCACCCCCGACATCATCCCCTATTTGGATGATATGAGCGCAATTGAGGCGTACATTTTAGCAAGCGATGCCGATTATTTGGTGACTGCGCCGGGATGGCCGTATGAAGGGGTGACGATGGGGGAAACGGCCGTTTTACAGTACAGCAGCAATTACGAATGGACGGTTGAACAAGGGGAAAATAACATGGCCGTTTATCAACTGGATAAGGAATAGAAAATAGTACACGGATGAGGGCGAATTTAACGGATAAACGCAGATTTTTTTCTTATCTGCGTTTATCCATTAAATCCGCGAGCGTAGCATCCGCGCCCCATGTTATTTTGCGAATCTGCGGATGTATTTTCTTAAAATTTCAGGAGACCTGACAGGTTTTTTGTAATACTCGTGTAAAGCATAAGACCCTTATGAAACCTGTCAGGTCTTCACCCAGAAAACAAAAAAGCCCTGCCTTTTGGCAGAGCTTCGAGTGTGCCCCCACGGAGATTCGAACTCCGGTCTTAGGCTTGAAAGGCCTACGTCCTAGTCCCCTAGACGATGGGGGCAACAGGAAGAATTCTATCATTGTGAGTTAGAGTGGTCAAGAAAATGGATGAACAAAATTGGACACGGCCGTTTATCGCCGAAGACATCACCTACTTTCCAGATGGAGAGTTGAAAACGGCCGTTTGCGACGACTCCTTACACGCTTTTACCATTGGAAAAGGGGACGAACGCTGGGGCTGGACGGCCGTTTTCACCATTCCCGGCCTTGACGACATCTACGCCATCGACGGCTTTGTGCAGCCCGACAAGCGGCGGCGCGGCGCGGGCAGCAAACTTCTGCACCACCTTGCAGGGGCGATGGCTGATGGGCAACTTTCATACGCTGTTGAAACGATGGATTGTGCCGCCGCCCATTTCTTCCGCGCCAACGATTTTTACGTTGAACATGAAGAATGGGGGCTGGTTCACGACGACAAGCAGCAACGCATTGCACAAATTAGCACGAAAAAAGAGTGCATTCAGGCTGCACCCACACGAACGACTGCCATTCAATGGTTTCTGCAACTGTACGATGCCATCTTTGCCCCGCACCGCTGGAATCAACCTTTTACAGCCGATGAAGTAGAGCATTTATTGGAAGACAGGGCTGATTTGCGCTTCTTAATGGAGGGTGAGCAACCCATCGGTTTTGCGTGGTTAAAATTGGAAGATGGTGTCGGTGAAATTGAACCGATTGGGGTATTGCCAGCGTATCAAGGGAAAGGAAACGGCCGTTTTCTCCTCCAAACCGCCATCAATCAATTATACGAACGGGGGGCAACGCAGGTCAAAATCGGCGTGTGGCGCGAAAATGAAACGGCCGTTTTGCTTTACAAAAGCGTCGGCTTTCACCACCGTGAAACCCTAACCTACTACGCCCTCGATTTATAACGAGACGCTGATACGGGTAAACGCTGATATATATCTTATTTTTCCATCAGCGTTCCACCGTATCAGCGTCCCCTTAATTATTTCCGATCATACAAGCCGATTGTGCTATACTCCCCGCCATGAGTACTTATAAAAACATTGTTCTAGACAAAAACGGCCGTGTTCTCATACAAAAAGCAAAATGGTGTGACAATTTCGGCAGCAAATTACGCGGCTTCACCTTCCGCCATGAATTGGGCGCAGGTGAGGGACTTGTGTTAGTCGAGAAAATAGACAGCAAACTCGCCACCTCCATCCATATGCTGTTCGTTTCATTCGATTTAGCCGTCATTTGGGTTAACGACGCAGGCGAAGTGGTCGATACCGTCTTGGCAAAATCATGGAGACTCTCCTATGTGCCTCAATCGCCCGCCCGCTACGTCATTGAAGGACATCCCGATTTATTGCAACAGGTACAAATTGGCGACCAGATCATGTTTCAAACCATATGAAAAT
>CAYSDT010000031.1:6442-13391 GCA_964429835.1 uncultured Ardenticatenaceae bacterium
CATCGTGCTATTTTTCGCCCTTCCCCCCATCGCCCACGCGCAAGATGATCCCATTCCGCTAATACACATCGTCAGCGAAGGCGAAAATTTGACCTACATCGCCAGTTTCTATGGGCTGACGGCCGATGAGATGTTGACCGCCAACGGCATGACGGTTAATGACGTGCTTTTTGTGGGACGGCCGTTAATCGTTCCCGGTCGTGAAGGTGCGGAAATCGAATCCGTCTATTTCATCGAGCCGGGCGACACGGTGATGGATGTCGCCGCCGCTTTTAATACAACAGAAACGGCCGTTTTGCAGACAAACAACCTCATCAACCCCGCCTACGCGCCGCCATTGGGCAGCAGCCTTGTGGTGATGAGCCGCACAGGATCGGCCTTTCCCCGCGCCGTCAACGGTGTGCCGCACATCGTCATCGCGGGCGAATCGTTGACCAGCATTGCCGCGCAATATGGCATTTCACCGCTGGCATTAGCGGAAGCAAACGACCTGTCAACCTACGCCCATCTTTTTGCAGGAGAGCGATTGCGCGTACCAATCGGCGAAAATCGGTATCGCTTTTTGCCCGGCGAATGGGTCGATGTGAACATACGGCCGTTTCCCACCCAGCAAGGCAGCACCCTTTCCATCTATGTAGACAATCTGTTAAACGGCCGTCCCGCAGGCAGTTTCGCAAACCAAACCTTGCACTTCACCCCTTACGAAGACGGCTACATCGCCCTCATCGGGCTGGATGCGTTCACCGAACCCGGCACACACACGCTGGCACTGAGCGGCACAGGCGAACGGCCGTGGACACCGTACCAACTCGATATTCCCATCACTTCATCAGGATACGCCACCCAAGAAATCGTCGTCCCCGAAGAGTTGGATTACCTGCTCGCTCCCGAAATCCGCGCGGGCGAAGATGTCATTTTGGCAGGGCTGTACGGCGAATTCGACGAGCAGCAGTATTGGGATGGACTATTCCAAATGCCCGTTACAGGCACAATCATCACCGCTGGGTACGGCGATTCACGCTCGTACAACGGCGGCCCATATGAAATTTTCCACACGGGCATCGACTTTGGCGGCTCCGTCGGCACACCGATTGTTGCCCCTGCAAACGGCATCATCACCTACGCGGGGGCGATGGCACTGCACGGCAACACGATGGTCGTCAATCACGGCTTGGGCGTAGTCAGCGCATATTTCCACCTGTCCGCATTCACGGCGCAAGTGGGCGATGTTGTCGCGCAGGGCGAAGAAATTGCGCTCGGCGGCGGCACGGGGCTGTCCACTGGCCCCCATTTGCATTGGGATTTGCGCGTAAACGGGCAGGCGATTGACGGCCGTCAATGGCTGAACACTGTTTTTCCATAAAAAGTGGCGAGTGGCGAGTGGGCGAGTGGGCGAGTAGAATAGGAATAGACTTACACACTTGCAACTTGCACACTTGCACGCTTGCAACTTAAAAAGGAGTATCAAATGGACGAAAATAATAACGTAGGCGACCGTCAATGGCTTAAATTTGGAATTTTAGCGGGTATTTTATTGATTGTGGTGCTGGTGATTGCGCTGTTGCGCCCCCTCATTTTTGGCAGCATCGTGCCAGCGGTGATGGGTGGTGATGGGACAGTTGAAGAGACAACGGCCGTTGATGAAACGATTGTCGAAGATGTGCCAGAAACAGACGCGCCTCTCGTACCTGTTGATGATACAACTGAAACCGATTCAACTGTGGAAACGGAAGCCCCTGTTGACGAAAGTGTGACGGAAACGCCTGTAGAAGAGGTTGTTGTTGATGAAAGTGTTGATGATGGGGGAGAAACGGCCGTTTCCACCATCACCTACACCGTCAAACCCGGCGACACCATTTACAGCATCGCCCGCGAACACAATGTCAGCCCCGCCGCCATCGTTGCCGCCAACGACCTCACCGATCCCAACAATATCCTTATCGGTACAGAACTGCTTATCCCCCAACCGTAACATCTCAATAACTTGGGGTAAAGACCTGACAGGTTTCATCCAGACCTCTTGTTTTACACGAGTATCTTTGAAAAACCTGTCAGGTCTCCCCGAAATATTGAGAAGATACCCCCAACCGTAATTTTGGTTAAACAAAAAAGCCGCCCCAGCAGGGCGGCTCTTTTTATTAACATCATTCCTACCCCCAATTCTTCTTTTTCGTTTTTGCCTTTTTCGTACCACCGCCGCGATAGCTGGGAGCTTCCAGCAAGAAAAATGTACAGCGGCTGCCATCCAACATGCGCGTTGCCAGACGCGGATCAAGTTCGTCGATGTGCGTTGCCGTTGTGATGACCGTCGCCAAACGGGCGTTATAGCGATAATTGAAAAGCTGATACAGCTTTTCCCGCGCCCACGCCGTCGCACTTTCCGTCCCCAAATCATCTAAAATCAATAATGGAGCCGTTTTAACTTCGTTAAATCGCTTGTCCAGTCGTGCGCCACTAGCGGGGTTAAACGTCGCCCGTAAATGGTCGAGCAAGTCTGGCACGACGATGAACAGCACCGATTCGCCCTTGTCGGCAATCTGGTTGGCGATGGCCGCCGCAAGATGGGTTTTGCCGTTGCCATACGCAATGCTGTTGAAAACGAGCCAATCTTGCGGATCATCGGCAAATTGTTTGGCCGTGTCAAAAGCACGTTGCGTATTTTGTGCCTGACCACGCGGCAGTTCACGCTGGCGCAAATTAAAGCTCTCAAACCGTTGATCGTGATGCAAATTGAGGGTGGACAAGTCGGATTGCTCCTGATCGACACCTGCACGGCGAAAATCGGGGGCTAAAATGGTAAGCATCTGCACCAGACTGGGGTCAGCCATGCGCGAACGGATGCGAATTTCAAGCGATTCCATCTCTTCGTTGGTGGTGATGACGGTTGGCAGGCGAGCGTTGTACCGGTAGTTGAAAATTTGGTACAGCTTTTCCTGCGCCCATTCGGTGTTACTTTGTGTCCCCAAATCGTCAAGGATAAGAAGCGGGGCGTTGCGAACTTGAGCGAAGCGTTGGTCGTAGCTAGTATTTGCACTGGGCGAATACGCGGCGCGAAGATGGTCGAGTAAATCAGGCGTATTGACGAAAATGACGGGCTTCCCCATCGCCAGCCGCACGTTGGCAATGGCGGCGGCAAGATGGGTTTTACCGCACCCATATCCGCCGCGCAGCAGCAACCATCCTTCAGGATTTTTGGCATAGGTTTGGGCGCGATCATAGGCGCGTTTGAGGTTTTTTTGCTTAGGTGCAGTCAATCCCAGCCCTTCTGCGCGAAAACTGTTGAAGGTGCAATGTTCCAATGCGCCCAACTGGCTCACTTTCATCAGCGTGTCCAACTTTTCCGCTTGCTGGTCGGCGGCACGACAAGTGCAGACGACTGCCCGCCCAAAACGCGGATCCATCGGCGGCACATGGGGGATGACGTAACCAATCCCGCCACAGTGGGGGCAATCATCCTTGCCTATCCCGACAATATCGTCGGCGGTCGGGTTAACGCTTGATGATGTCTTTGTATTCGTCGGGGATTTGTGAGCGTAGCTCTTTTTGAGTAGTTCGGCGGCCGATTCCATCAGTCCTCCCATCTAATCGCCATCGTTCCAAAATACTGGAAACGTAGCGCCATTTGCGTACATTATTTTCTACTGCCAATTTGATGGCATCTTCCACCCAACGGGCGGGGTATTCTTGCTCTGCATCGCGTAACTCTTCGGCGATCATCGGTGTAAGTACGCCGATATTTTGTTCGTATAGCACAAAAATGTTGGGGCGTTCGATGAGGACGGAAATCGGTTGATCTTCGTCAGGGTTGGGTCGCCATTCGCCGCGTGTAATGCCGTCAACGGCCGCTCGCCCCTTGGCGGTGTTGATGAAATAGAGGTCTAAACGGCCGTTTGCACTTTCGATGTTCACATGCAAAAACGTCCCACGAGCGATGGCACGTTCAATGCCATCCATCAACGCCGTCGTGGCCGCCGTCATGGTGGGAGCCAGCCCTTTAACAAAGCTGGTGTCGTTCAGGAAATCCGTCAAGCGCAAGTAACGCACGTTCCCTTCTTTTTGCGTCAACGCCCAAAACGCATACAGCGTGACCTTTAGCTCGGCCAAATCGTCGATAATCGGCAATAGTTCGCTAAAAAATGGATTAGGAACGGCCGTTTGTCGCATTTTACCGTCGGGAAAGCCAGGGAAACCTTTCATAATAATGAATAATGAACAATTAATAATGAATAACGAAGTGGAGGAGTCATTAATCGTTGCTGTTTTTTTGACGTGATGTTTTTATGCTGGCATTGATGATGCGGCATAGCTCGTCAGATTCTTGATGCAATGGAGTCATTTTTGAATGTGAAAAATGGTTGCTTTTAATAATAATTTTGAGCCAAACACGGGATTCGTTTAACTCTTTAAGGCATATTTTTAGTTTATGCTGAAAATCTTTGCTGCTCTCTGCACTTCTTGCTTCGGCATAATGGGCAGCGGGTGCAGTGCCACTGCGTAACAATTGTCCTGCAATATGATTTCCAGCACGAGATTTTGGTAAATGAACGCTGAGATCAATTGTCCGAACTGCAAAATCAACTAATCGTTCTTGAATGTCATCACCCTTAGCCATGTCTTACCCATCTATACTTCATTATTAATTGTTCATTATTCTACAGTTCTATTTCTTGGTGGGATAAGTTGCGGAACGAAGCCAGTTGCGCGTGCCAATACAGGTCTATCGAACCAGTGGGGCCATTCCGATGTTTAGCGATTTGAATTTCAGCGATGCCTGGCCGTTCGGTCGTTTCGGCGTTGTAGTATTCATCACGATAGATGAACATCACGATGTCCGCATCCTGTTCAATAGAACCAGAATCTCTCAAGTCAGAGAGCAACGGGTGCTTGTCTTGTCGCTGTTCGACAGCACGGCTCAACTGTGCCGCTGCCAACACTGGCACATCCAATTCACGCGCCAACCCTTTGAGCGAACGCGAAATTTCACTAATTTCCATCACGCGATTACCGCCATGATTGGCACTGCCCTGCATCAATTGCAAATAATCGATCATGATCAAATCTAGCCCGTGTTCGGCGTACAGACGGCGGCATTTGGTGTGCAGTTGCAGGGGGGTGATGGATGGGGTGTCGTCGATAAAAATGCGCGTTTCCGACAGTCGCCCAATCGCTTCGGCGAAGATGGGCAGTTCGTGTTCGTGCAATTGCCCACGCCGCAACCGTTGCGAATCGATCTTCGTTTCGGCGGCGATCATACGCTGCACCAACTGTTCGCCTGACATTTCAAGGTTGAACATGGCGATGCGTTTACCGTGTTTCAAAGCGGCCGTTAAGGCGATGCCGATCTGTAATGATGTATTATGAATAATCATATCATCGGCGACGAAGTTGTGGCTGACGGGAACTGTTAAATCATAAACTTGCCGTTCCCCCAACGATTCGATGGCAACAATTTCATCCCAATAGATGTCGCTTTGCGCCAATTTGCCCAATGATTCCGACTCCAACGCCTCTGCCAGTTCCAATAAACGGGCGCGGCCAACTGAGCGTTTGCCAACATGGAGATTATGCGAACTGGACAATCCCATCTTCCGATGAATTTCAGCCCAACTGCGTTCCCCTTTTATTTGTGTGATTTGTTCCCATATTTCAACGGGGATGGTGTCCCGATTTGTATTTGTGGTTGTGTTTAGGCAACGTTGACGAACGGCCGTTATCGCCTCCTCCTTCCCAAAAATCCCAATTTTATCTGTAAACAGAAGTAAACTGGGGGAATCTGTTATCCGCAATTGGTATACCATGCGGGGAGAACCCTTGTATTTGATTTGGCGGCGGCGTAATTTAACAATAATACCAAAACGCAAAAGCAAATGGGCAACAGCTTTAGCCAACTCATCTGAAATGGTTGTATATGAAATAACAGGCTGCGAACCATTTTGCAAGTACGCACTGCCATCACAGGCATATAAGCGATTCAAGAATAAAGCTAATTTATCTTGTGTATACTGATAAACAATATCAGGAACACTTTTTTCTGCCGCTGATTTCCCCCACATTGCTTGCTGTTGCAGCCAAACGGTCAATGTGTTGCTGACTTTGCTCGCTTGTGCGTGTCCATCAAGCAAAAAATGAGTTTCAGCTACATCCAGCGCACGGCATAAGTTCTCAAAATTCTGGGGTGATGGGAAATTTCTTCCCGACCGCCACGATTCCACCGTTCCATAAGCAACTTGCAAATCTGCCGCCAATGCCGTGATCGGCATATTGGATTCGGCCATAGTTGTCTTTAATTGTGCCGAAAACCCATCGCGTTCCGCCCCCGCATACGCTTTATCTTGTGTAATATAAACGGATGGGGTGCGTGTGCCGTTAGAATCATGTACCCGCGCCTTGTTGCCGGGAAATTGTAAGGCCGCACGAGTAAAATCATCTCGTAATCGGGGATCGTTATTTGAGAATTGCGGACTTTTCCCCACTACAGAGCCATCAGCGATCAGGTAGGCCAATGTTTTAGCTTCGTGATCAGGAGCCGCATATTTACCAAAAACGGGCAAAATACGCGGCACGGCAACACGCGCCCCAGCCGTTAATTCATGTAACGGCTTCCATCCATCTACTGTCAGGAAAGGATGGGAGAGGGTTGCTTTAATTTCGCGCCCCAATGCTGTTGTCACGCGGTAGACGGGTTTCATCCCGTTGTCCACAAAATCGCCTGCCTGCGATGGAATTAGTTTGTAATTCTTATCTAATGTAAGAAGTGGTGCTTTTTTCTGCTTGACCAATGTTTCAATATCAGTCAATTCGCCAGTGTGGGGGTTAATTAGGCGAGTGTCGGCCGTGACGCATTTACCCATACCAGGCCTCGCGGCCAAAATGAGCAAGTCAGACTTGTTCAAGCCGCCCAATAATCTGTCCAAATCGGTGTAGCCTGTCGGCACACCGATCACATCGT
>CAYSDT010000032.1:0-13295 GCA_964429835.1 uncultured Ardenticatenaceae bacterium
ACCCAAATCATGTCCACCGCATCTTCGGCGATGTAGCGGCTTTCGGCCACCACCATCGCCACGATCTCACCGACATGACGCACTTTGCCTTTGGCAAGCGGCACTTGGGTACGTTCGTTGAACACCATATCCGCCACTGGCGGCGGTGACACGAGCAGCGGCGCGTGCTGCCAATAATCGCCCAAATCGGCGGCCACATAGACGGCGATCACCCCCTCCATCGCCCGTGCTGCCGATACGTCCACGCTGTTGATGCGGGCGTGCGCGTGCGGGCTGCGATGGAAAGCGGCGTGCGCCATCCCTTCCAAATGTACGTCGTCGGTAAATAATGCCTGCCCCGTCAATAGACGCGGGTCTTCGTTTCGTTTAATCCGTTTGCCAAAGTATCGTGTACTCATATGATTGATCCTCTCTGGTAGGGGCGGTTCGCGAACCCGCCCCTACCACTGCGTTATCATTCCTGCCCCTGCCTCCGCGAGGGGCAAGCTGGCAGGAATCTATTTTCTCGGAAGATGTGGATTCCCACCTGCGTGGGAATGACAAAACAAAGTGTGGCTGCTGGATTTATATTTCTTCGGCGTAAACTTCATCCATCGACAGTAAAATATCGTTGAGTTCAACGACTTCATCGGTGATGGATTGGCGCAAGCGGCGCGAACGGCCGTTATCAATATCCTTCGCATCCACCAGCATCGTTTGCGAGTAGATGGTTCCCAGATGGGTCAGGCTGTTTTCCAGTTGCAGGCGGGCGCGTTCGAGGTTGTTATCCCGTCGATCTATCATCTCAATTTGTTGCCGCTTGGCGGTAAGGTTGCGCTCAAGTTGGGCTTTGATGGCCGTATCTGTCTCCAATGCCAACTGCTCATCCAACTCAACAATCCGCTTCACCGCCCGCCGTCGATCACGCGACATGATTTTGTTTTCGTGCTGCTGCCGATCAATCCACGTTGCCAGCCCGTAAATGTTTTCCAGCCACTCATCAATTTGTGATGCGGTGTTGATCAACTCATCTTTGAGCATGGAATCGCTCTGTTCGCGGATGTTGGCATCAATACGACTGCGATAATCGAGAGCGCGTCTGATTTGTGCTTGTAACTTTCTATCTTTCAGTCGGTCGGGGCGAAATTCACGCGCTAATAAGTCAGAAACGACTTTCTGTCCAAATTCGGGGTCTTTCAGGCTGCTGAACACAAGCGCGGACTCAGCCAATGCGCCGCCAAGTAGCCACATCGCAGGAGAGCCGGGAATAATGTTGCCCAATACGGCCGACATGACGGCCAAAATCAGCGTCATGGAAATGACAACCGCGCTTTCCCAGCGGAGGATGGATTCTTGTAGGATCGCTTTTTGTGCTTGTTCTTGCAGTTCGTTCATTTTATGAGTTGCAAGTAGCAAGTGGGCAAGTGCGTAATTAACTTGCTACTTGCCACTTGCTACTTACACAGCTTGTTGTTCAACGGCCGTTTTCATTTTTTCCAGCCTTGCCACCATTTCGGGGCTGTGACTGTTCGCAATCGCCCCGTTTAAGACGCTGAGACTGCGTGCGTAATAGCCCAGTCGGGCATAGCCGCTGGCGAGGCGGCGTTGGTACGCCATCGTGTGGGGTTCTTTGGCGGCGGCGCGTTGCCAATGCAAAACGGCCGTTCCCAATCGTCCTTGTTGTGCGTGTTTACGGGCGACATGATCGTACCGGTCGGCGGCACTGATACCTGATTGTAAAACGGCCGTTTGTCGTTTTTCATCGCGCACAAAATCGGCCGATACAAAGAACAATGCAAAGATGAGCGTTACGCCCAACGCCCCCAACAGCATGATATAAAATGCCAATTGCATTCCCGTAAAGGCGATTGTGCTAAAGAAAATTTCACCATCTTCCAGCCCCACATCGGGTACAAATGCAAAGGCAGAAAAAATGAGGCTGTTGATGAAAACCAATGCCAAGAGCGCACTTGTCAAGTAGATTGCGCCATAATGCGCCCACACTTGCCGCTGATAAGCTGCCGCCGCAAAAACTATATACACGCCCATCAGGATAAAATTGATAGCAACAGCCAACCCAACTTCATCTTGCATGATGCTGATCAACGCTTGCACCAAAAACAGTTGCCCCGTTCCCAACAGCATTATCCAAAATATATGTAAATTACTGCTGACATCTTCGTAACGGAACTGCTTGACGCTTAATTTGCGCCCACAGTGGGGGCATTTTTCATCGTCAATGTCAATTTCGTGGGCGCAATAGGCACAAATCTCAACATCGTGCATCCATACATCATCGAAACCAGAGGTGGAGGTGAAAGAAACGGCCGTTTGTTCTTCCCGCTCCACCGCTTCCCGTTTTTCCCTTTTTCGGTGATGGGATTCTGGATATAAAAGTTCGGCCGCTAAATTGATGGACGGCACATCTTCATACGCCCCATCTTCATCAAAATCAAGCTCTGGGGCGATGGTTTCTGCCACATCCAGCCGTATAAGCAGCTTTTCCAGCCGTTGCCGCGCAACAGCATTATCGGGGTTGATGGTCAACACGTTATCCAGACAAACACGCTGATCCGCATCCATCTGCACCGCGCCGCTCAACCATAGCCAGCCCAGTTCATGCTCCTCATCCGCTTCGACGACGCGCAACAACAGCGTTTCCGCTTCGGCTTTATTGCCCGCCCGTAAAGCGGCCACGCCAGCGTTGAACCACTCCTGCGTTTCGTTCACGACCGAGTAGCGAGTGGCGAGTCTGCGAGTCTACAAGTGCCATGCACTCGCTCACTCGCTACTCGCCACTTCCTACCTGCTGGCAGAAAGCTCGCCTTCATCAGCCACGTCCGCTTTGTAACTGGGGGCTGCACCCAAGCCGAGCCGCCGTTTGCGCTCTTCCAATTGCAATTCGATTTCTGATTTGCCCAATGCGTCGTCCATTTGGGTGTTAAGGCGGTCGGCGTACATTTCGCTGTGTGCGCTCGCTTTGTCCAAGCGGGCGCGGATGGATTCGCCCATGCGTGCCATGTCGCCATCCCCCATCCCCATCACATCATCGAGGCTCTTGATCGCTTTGACGGTCATCTCTTTGGATTTTGCCAATTTCAATAATGATTCCATCTCGCGTTGTTCTTGACGGATGGTTTTGAGCTTGGATTCCAATTTAAGGCGGGCATCTTTCAGCGCGTCGTATTCGCGTTGTTGCTGCACCCATTGGGCGTGATATTGCTCTTGCAAACGGCGTTTGCTGTTGAGTTCGGTCTGCGCGGCGGAGGCCAAATCGGTTTTGCCCTGCATGAGCAGTGCGTCGATGTTGCGATCCAGTTTATCGGCCTCTTTTTTATATTGCAGATATTTGCGCTCCATCGTTTTGGATTCGCCGCCGATGACAGCGGTCGCTTCTTCCAAATCGTCGAGGTTTTTTTCGGCGTTACGCACATATTGTTTCATAACGGCGACTGAATTTTGCTCCAATGCCTGATCGACCATCTGATGCAGGTTGGCTTGTATGAGGGTTTGTGTTTTTTCAAGTAATGATGCCATGTTATTTCTCCTTTACATAGTGTACTAATGGTATTTTTCTAAAAAATGGACATGATTCGTATAAAATTGCTAATTGCGGTTCGACCGCGTTAGGAGGTGATGCCTTCGTCGTAGTCGGGGATGGTGTAGATGGGAAGGGTGATGATGAAGGTGTAACCGTCTGCGTTGGTTGTGGTGTGTAAACGGCCGTTGTTCAGTTCAACATATCGCTTGGCAATAACCAAATCAGAAGCATATTCAATTTTATTCATCGGATCAAACTCATATTCAGTCAGTATCTGCTCCATCGACTGTTGCATTTCTACTGATGGCGGCCGTGTGAAGCGCATTGATAATTGAACATTGCCCGCATCAGTCGCTATTTGTTGGCACAATTCCTGCTGCCCATCGGCAACATCGTCACCAGCAGGGAAATGGGTCAACCCAACAGCCATCAGCCGTTGAAATGCGCTTCGCATCAGCGTCGCATCACCGTAAATAATCGGAGGTTCTTCCATAATTACGGGGGTGCAGATGATGTTGCGTGAAGCGGCAAGCGCGTAATGTGCCTGCATAGCGTCGTGAAAGAACATGCCAATGTCAAATATCGGCGTGGCGCGGAGTTGGTAAGCAACGGCCGTTTCCCCCGTTTTCAATTCAGCTAAGGCGATGAAGTTTTCAATCAACTTCGTCAATAAATTATTACCCGCCTGTATGCCGCGCAACGATTCCTTCAACGTTTCTTCGTCTTGTGCATCAGTCAAGCCCTGAGAAAATGATTCTGAATGGCGGCTTACATCAGCCAGTGACATTCTAAAATCAAGGCTCATCAAGCTGAGGATATTACGCTTTAGTTCATCAAATCCTTGCGCTTGCTCACCTTGTTTTTGGAAAAATTTGTCTAATTCAGACTCAACCAAAGCGAGCAATTCATCACTATCATACGGTTTAGTGATGTACATTTCGGCTCCGCTCTGCAATCCTTGAAAAATATCTTCGCGTTCACTTTTGGCGGTAAGGAAAATGAAGGGGATATTGATCCATGCTGGATTTTGGCGCACAGCGTTCAAAAGGTCGTACCCATCCATCACGGGCATCATAATGTCAGACAGAATGAGTGTGGGGGTTATATCTTCCAATATATCAAGGGCTAAACGGCCGTTTGCAGCCGAGATAACAGTAACATCATGCTTCCCACTGTAAATTTCCAGCAGATCGATCAACCCGCGCAACAAGAAGGGATCGTCTTCAACGGCAAGAAGTGTGGCTTTCCGCCGATAAACGGCCGTTTCTGACAATTGTTCAACGAGAGCATCTGCATGAAATACGGGAAAAACGGCCGTGAATGTACTCCCCTCATCTTCAACACTTTCCACCTCAATATAGCCGCCATGAAGATCAATTAACCCATCCACGATGGCTAATCCCATCCCCGCCCCCTGTTGCTCCAGATAGTCGCGGTTATGTTGGTAAAACACATCAAATATCTGCGCCTTCACCTGCTCAGGAATGCCAATTCCATCGTCATGTACGCTAATTTTTAGCTCGGTTTCAGTTGCGGCAACGGAAAGGGTGACATGGATTTCATTATCGTCACACGAACGGGTGAATTTGATGGCGTTGGTTAATAATTGTTCGACAATTTGCTGTAAATAGGTTGGCACAGCCAAAATAGGGGGTAAATCATCGTTGATATTAACCTGAATGTGAACAGAGGGATCGTCCCCTGCGTGGAGTATTTCTTGTTGTTGGATGATGGGGGTAATAACGGCCGTTATATCACTAATAACAGAAACCTCCTGCTCATACCGTATCTGCAACTCACCCGTGCGAAGTTCAATAACTAGAATCAAATCTTCCACTAAATGGGTTAAACGCACACACCCCGCCTGAATCCCGCGTAAATAATCCTGAAAATACTGGTCATCCGCCGGCATCGACATGCTTTCCGCCAACATTTCATAAGAAGCAGTCACATACGTCAGCGGTGTGCGGAACTCATGGTTCAAAATCTTCAAAATCCCCTCTTTCAGATTTTGACCCTCCCGTTCGCGCCGCAGACGGCGGCTTACCGCCTTATCTAACTGCGTCTTAATCAGCTCAACCAGATATACGCTATTAAATGGCTTGGTGAGATACAGGTCTACGCCACTAACGCGCCCACGATGAATCTCCTTTCGATCCCCTTGCGCTGTTAAAAATATAAACGGAATATAGAGCCACTCCATATGCTGGCGCACTGCATCCAAGAACGCATACCCATCCATAATGGGCATATTGATGTCAGAAACAATAATATCTGGCGTGCTTTCATCCATCCGCTCTAACGCAATGGCACCATTTTCAGCAGTCAGAACGTTAACGTCATACCCCTCCACACCCATAACTTCCAACAGATCGCTAATGCCAAGAAGCATGGCCTCATCATCTTCCACAATTAAAATAGTGATTGGTTGCTTATTCATAAAATGATAGTTCTTTGGTATCTCCCCGAAATATTGAGAAGATACTTTTTATCTGTCCCGCACGCTCTCATAAACAACAACAGCCAGCCGCAGAATACTGTTTCTGTAGCTGGCTGTATGGGAATTCGTTAAATTTCAAAATAATGTGCCTGCGATAATGCAAACGGCACAATGTTGAGTCCATCGAAAAAAGTTCAACCTTTACCCATTAAGGCTTAAATCCAGTTGAGACAAAAAATCGAACTTTTGGCGCATTGTCATCCCTTCGGCCATTGTCATGCCTGCCTTCGCCGGTATCCATCTTCTTTATAGAGCAGTAGATTCCCGCCTACGCGGGAATGACAATCAAGGGGGTGGGCAAAACGATGACCATCCCCAACTTTTGACCTTCAATAGAATCAGGCGTGACGCATTTTTCTTGCACCCATAAACAAGCCAATCAATCCCAATGCAGCCAATGCAGCTACCCACGCGCCAATGCCAGTTTCTGGCAATGTACCAGTGCCACCATCGCTACCGCTGCCGCCGCCTAATCCAGGAATCGGGGTCGGTGTGCTAATGCCATCGCCACCAGTAGAGCCTGTGCCGTCACTGCCATCACCGCCGCTGCCTTCACTGCCTTCACCAGCTTCTGGATCGGGGGTAGTTTCTTGGAAGAGTGGTGTGCTTGTTGGTTCAAATGTGGGAGATGGTTCCATAATGGGGGTATTTGTAGCGGGAACGGCTGGGGTTGGCGTTGTAGCCGCTTCTGTTTCCATCGCCATGACTGTTTCCGTTACGGCCAAGTTCTGTATGGCTATAATTGCATTTCCAGTTTCGATGGCCGCAATTTCTTCCGATTGCTCTGCGTTTTCACCTGAATCAGCATCTGACCCATCATCACCACCGCCGCCGCGAGTTGCAAAAGAAATGCCGCCACAAAGTAATGAGAGCAGCAAGATAAGTAATAATAATCCAGCCGCCTTGTAAAACGGGCTGTTATCTCGTGATTCCTCATTGTCATCATTGCCATCATCTGGCACTTGATCTATATCATCGCTATCGCTACCCTCAGCAACATCTGCTTCGTCATAGCTATATCCTTCGTCGTCGTCATAATCGAAATCATCAAAATCGTCAGCCATCTGTTCCTCCAGTCCGTATTAAATCGCCTTATTTCAACCCAAATCGGGTGAATTTCACGATATATGGAACCTTTTTATCTTTTATTGTATTGGTCAAAAATTATCATTTCCGCCTACGCGGGAATGATAATTTTCAACCAGTACACCTTCTCATCATTTATTCACAAATTTTACACTATTACCCAATGATAACGTCAAGGTTAGCATAAGGCACAAAAACGGCTTGTCCAGTTCTTAATTGAACAGCCACCCCATAAGCACGAATACCAATCGGCATCCTCTGCATTTTATTATATATGTTCACTATCTCGCCAATTTCTCCATAATGGGGTGCTTGCAAGATGCGTACAAGTTGTCCAACTTCCACCATTTTTGGCTCTGGTGTGGGGGTCACGATGGCACTTGATTCGTCTTTGGCCGCAACAATAATCTCTGGTCGTGCCTGCCTGCCTAATAGCGAAGTCAATTGATTTTCTGCATTTTGCAGTAATTGCATGATGGGTTGTGCCATTGGTTGCTGCCCAATGCCATCGGTGACGATGACGGCGTAAGGCATGCGTTTAACGGCCGTTGTTAATTCAGCCGTCACACTGCCCGCAATCAGTCCGCGAATGCCAATCTCGGCGGCCATTTCCAATGGTTCGAGATCGGTGATGCGACCAACGACCAGCACGCGCTCGGCGGCATCATCATTAAGTTGGAAAGTGGCAAAAGGCATATTGCCCATAGATGACAGCACCATCAATTTGCCAAATGTTTCGCGGCGGGAACTCCATACGCCTTGAATGCGCGAGCCTGTCAGTTCGATGGTGACTCCGTAATCTTGCTCACGGGCAACGACCGTGCCAGAAACCATCGCCCGCACTTCCACCCAGCCAGTGCGGTACTGCACGATGAGGCGACCAGCGTTGATGTCATACAAACGGCCGTTTAGCGGCGATGTGTATTCACGATTGCGGAAGCCTTTCTTGCTGACCAGCACCATTCCTTCATCAATGCGATCCCCTTTTTTAACAAGAAGATGTTTTTTCAACTGCTTGGGGGGAATGCCCAACGCTTTGGCGACGGGCAGCACACGAAAGTTACTGCCTTGCGGTGTGCGGGCAACAATTTGGGCGGCGGAGACGGATTGTCCTACTCGTGCCACTACTTTGCCCTTGCTGGGCAATGTGCGCTCAACCTGAATGGTTGTTGAGGCTTGTATTAAGGTCGAATGTGCGTATTGTTTCACTTTATCCACCCACATCCCATATCCATTTACGGACTAATTCTTGTCGTTCTATATCATCGTCTGGAAAAACTAACGGCCGTCCGCGTGCGTCAACGATCAGCCCTACAGAGCCGGGTTCTGTAGTAAATTTCTGTGATTTTCCTGCACCTAAACCAATATCAAAACGGCCGTTTGGTGTCAACAACACATCCGTTTTATCACCCGGCTTCAATGGAATCACTTCAATTGTGCCGTACATCACTTCGACTTCCAGTTCAGTATCCAAATCAGAATTCAAGGTCACATTCAAAACAGGTTGTCCAGCCTGCCCCTTACCAACGGGGACGACGACCCATCCCAGATTTTCCAAGACGACGTTTTCCAACACTTGCACAGCTACCAGCGGCTCCATCTCAGCCAACATGCCCAAGGCGGGCAACATGCCGTATCGGTCTAAAGCGACGGCGAAAATGCCAGTGGGTTGCAGTGCATCAAGCAGCATTAACATTGCCTGCCCCGCTCTGGGGGCGTTGGTAAGGGTGCTTCCGCGTGCCAACAGCAGTTGGAATGGCGGCAGTGTGCCATCATCCGATTGTGTCCACTGTTTCATGCTGTCGCTGACAACGTGGTGCATAATTTCACGGGCGGCGGCTTGATCGAGGAAAAGTTCCGTTTCAGTGGCTGGAATAAGTTGCGGGTGCAACGCTTTGTTATAAATGTAATCACGAACGGCCGTTTCTTCAATCTCAAACGGAACCCATCGTGCAATCTCAGCGGGGGTTGACTTTGCCAGCAGCCTTGCCACATAGCCAATGCCCATCTCGGCATTGATCGTCAAATCGCGCTGCTCAGGGTCGGCGACGACTAAGGTGACGCTGTGACTGCCCAAATCAATACCGACGACGCTCCCTTTGTTCAATGCCGCAAAATAATCCGTAATCGCGGCGAACGCTTGCGCTGTCGGTTGCGGCGTAACACCGCTCCACTTTTGCAATGTTTCCATGCCCGGCATCGTCGCAATTTGCCGTTCATATAAGTTAGAAACAACTTTGATGGCATCGTCTAAATTTTCATGGTTCAAATGCGGGCGCACATTATCAGCCACAAGCAGTTCTGCTTTGTTGCCCATAATGCGGCGTACACGTTCACGCAACTCTTTGTTGCCCGCGTAGATAACTTGCGGTTTTTTGATGCCCGCCAAGACGTTCACACCCAAACTTGCGCTTTCGATAAGTTCCAACAGTCGCTTCTCTGCCCCGCCATCCGTTCCACCAGTGATGAAAACGAGATCGGGTTTGATCCGCAAAAAGGCAGCGACCTGCGCTTTCGCATCACGATCATCGGACAAACTAAAGGTGTCGGCTTCGTGAAAATAGACGTTATCTAATGCCCGACGCGCACTGGCAAGGCTGACATCATCAAACAGGCCGATTAAAATGGTTTGCAGCGGCGGGGCTGCGCTGATGGTGAGGGCAAAATGGTCAACACCTGAACCATCGGGGCGGGCGGGTTTGATGAGCGTGTCGTCATCGTTGAGTAACGGCCGTCCTGTGATTGCTGTCAATTGCCGCACCGCCTGCCGCACGCCAAGCGAAATATCATTAAACGGCTCGTCAGCAGTCGTGCCAATTGTCGCACGGGCGATGAGACGATAGGAGTCGATGGCCGCATCGAACAGCGCGAGCGTCGTATTGACGTGACCGCAGTCGGCGATCAAAAATGATTGCGCGATTGTCGGTTTGGGCGTTGCTTTGTCGGCTTTTGTCATAATTTCGGGGCAGACCTGACAGGTTTTTTGCAACACTCGCGTAAAGCGAGAGCCATTAGCGAAACCTGTCAGGTCTTGTCCATGATTTATTTAGATATTATAAAATCTCCATCAGTTGGGCGATGAAATAGGTGATACGTTCGGTGAATAGGGTCAGGCTGGTGGTTAAAACGGCCGTAAATAAAGCCCCGAACATAATCGTCAATAACACCTGTCCTGCAAATTGCACAGTGCGCTGCCATGCGGGTGGATTCCATTCAGCATCTTCATCATCCCCCTTTTTGCGGGCGGTAAATTGGAACGCAAGCAAAACGATGGCAGTGAACAGGACGGTGATTAAAGTGGTAACGGCCGTTGATGCTTGTCCGATATTAAAAATTTGTGGCAACAACGTACCTTGAATCGCTCCAAGCAGGGCAACCGCCGCGCCTACGCCAATCAAATAAGCGACTGGGATATTACCCAGCCAAGTGGCTGGCAATCGTTTGATAATCAACAACAGTGCCATCGCCGTTGGAATAAGCCACAACAGTGATGGCAGGCTGATTGGGTCACGGGCGACTTGTGCGTAAATCGGCAAAATAACCTGATTTACAACAAAAACAGCGGCATAGCCGGCCGAAACACCGACAAGAACATGCACAGCCAGCCGATACAGCGGATTATCGCCGAACAGGTAGCTGTAAATGAACAGCGTCAGGGTAAAACCGATAAGAATGCCAATTAATTCCATTTGTACTATTTGTCCACTTTTTCTACGGTGGTTAGATTGGAGTCGAGGCTTCAGCCGGTTTTCCCGCTTCACGACCGGCTAAAGCCTTGACTCCAACGCGAGGATAAAATTTTAACTACCCATTAACCACTACTATTTGTCCACTTTTTCGTTCTGTTTTTTTGCTTTAATAATGCCGTAATATATGCCGCCAGCGATGAGCAAGAGGGCGGCTGTTAGCTGTAATAACGCCTGTGCATTCAGGCGGGAGAGGATATTATTGTCAACTTCCGTCTGCCATTCTTGTTGGTAAACGGCCGTTTCTGTCAACCCAACCATCATGCCCGCAATCTGCCCGCTGTCATAATACGGCGCGGCTAAGGGGGCGATGGATGCTGTCAGCCCTGCGACAACGGGAATGCCGCTGGGCGTACCAACCTGTTCAATCCAATTCAACATGCTGTCGCGTTCGCCCGTCAACACAATAATCAGGGCGACATCGCGCAACATTTCTTGTTCATCAGGCGTAACTTCGCGGCCTAGCAAGGTGGTACAAACGGCCGTTTCTCCCACACAATCAGCTAACTGGCGTAACCCAACTGCGCCGCCCGTCACCATACCAATCTGCATCCCATCTTCGGGCAGATAACTGGCTGCAATAGTTGAGCCTGCGGCTGATTGGCTGACAACGACGACGGGGCTGCCATTTTCGGCTAACGTCGTCAGCAGCGTTTCGGCTTCGGCGTTCAGTTCGCCAGCCATTGCGGGGGTGTATTCAAAAGCGACGAGGACGGGTTGGTTGGAAACGGCCGTTAATTCACCATGCAGCGTGGTTAAGGCAGGCGATGGTTCCGTCGGCAACGTCACCAACGATGGGCCAAACAGGCCAGCCATCGCTACCACAAGCAATATCACAATCAACGCCATCCGCACCCTCGCCGACGTTTTCGCTTCCGCTTGGGTCATTCCAGATGCTAATTTACGTTCGCCCTGCGTTAATTGACGTAACAACGCCACTTGTTGCTGATGCTCTTTCGTTACCTCAAATTGGTTCACCGAAGAGCTGTCATACGATGGTGTCACAGCCGATTGCAATGCAATCACACCGCCAATCCCCACTAATGGGCCGACAGATTCTGGCACAGGTTCTGGTTCTGGAGCGGCTCCCTCTGGCGTTAGTTCGCTTGGTTTTAACTCTTCAATCCAATCAGGAATATCCGCTTTCGACAGCCGATCTTCAATTGGAATCATCGGCGACAAATCGCTCAGATCGATGTCGGAAAAATCATCTTCGCCGTCCAGCAAATCGTCGATGATCTCTTCCTCATCGGCATCCATACTGTCAACGGCCGTTAGCCCAGCCATAACAGCCGGCGCAAGTGCGCCACTCGCTTCGGTCACATCTTCATGCAGCCATTCTGGTAAACCGGTGTCGCTTAATTCATCATCATCAAAAGTGAGCGAATCGAATTCATCATCATCACTCAATCCCGATGTTGTTTCGGTGAGGCTCAATCCGCTGTCACTTTCAACCGTTCCCGGTGCCATATCGGCTAACCAATCAGGAACTTCGGTTACGACGGCGGCAACAACGGCCGTTTTATCATCAATTTCAGCAACATCCTCATCCGTTTCGCCCAAATCATCGAGCCAATCAGGTAAATCATCACCTACATCGGCCGTGCTGTCACCAACCCAATCGAGATCATCACCACCCAGCATTTCGGTGGCAAAGGAGACATCACGCTCAGTCACCTCCAGAGAAAAATCATCTGAATCAAGATCAGTGCTGTCAGTCGCAGAAAATTCATCAAAAAGATCGTTGATGGGTTCGTCCGCAGATGAAAGAAAACCTTCTAAATCATCGTCAGTTCCGACTGGTTCTTCGCCGATAACTGGCTCTTCATCTTCTATTGGTAAAAGAGGATCGGTAGAAAACTCAGCCAACCAATCTGGTTCATCTTCAATATCGCCATTATCGGCATTTTCTTGCCATAAATCATCTGTAATTTCGGCTGTGGCGACAACTGCACCTGCGGTAAATAGAGCATCTGTTGGCAATGGGTCAGAGGGGGCTTCATCCTCTGTATCCAGCCAATCAAGTCCATCATCACCGACTAATTCTGTTCCTGCAAAAAGGTCATCCAACTCTTCGCCAAAATCACCACCACCGTCAGTTGCATCGTCCAGCCAATCAAGCGAAGCATCATCTTCGCCCTGTGCTGACGGCTCAAATAGCTCTGTGCCGCCTTCACCGAGATCGGAAAGCCAATCGTTTCCATCATCACTTTCAACATCGGCAACGGTTGTGGCGATGGCGGCGACATCGGTTAAGTCGAGGGCGGGTTCGGGAGGAACGGCGGATGGTTCAGCAGTTTCATCCTTCGCAAACAAATCATCATCCCCATCATCGATCAGGGCATTCAGCCAATCTCCGTCATCATCAGCAACGGCAGTTTTCGTTGCAGTATCATTCGCAAGCCAATCGGGAAACTCATCAGAATCAGCGATGGGTTCGGAA
>CAYSDT010000033.1:0-13097 GCA_964429835.1 uncultured Ardenticatenaceae bacterium
CATCTTCATGCCGTTTTTCGCCCACCTACTCGACAAAAATCAACCACACGACACCTACAATAAACCTACAATAATGATAAAAACACCCTGTAAAACATCTTTTTACACACCTTCTGTATAGCGCAACACAGATTAAGTGTAAAATGCTTTACACTTTTCGTTGTGTATGTAAAAATCAATGATATACTTTTTACAGATTTGGTTAACTTAAAAGCACACGGGAAAACTCCTCCCCCCAAACTGGCACGAGAGAAACGCGACTGGAACAGTTAATCAAATTGAGGGCGAAATCATCCCCCCTCCCATGTGCTTGATGGAACCCGTTAAGGGTAATAAACCTCCCTCCTGGTTTATTACTCGGAAAAGATCGTCATCTTCGGATGACGATTTTTTTTTGCCTGTAAATAAATGAGTCCACTGAAAAAGTTCAACTTTTACCCAATAAGGCAGAAATCCTGTCGAGACAAAAAGTTGAACTTTTGGGTTTCAATTTTTTTAGTAGGACGTATAGCTCCCAAACTAACCCAGAAAGACAAAAAAAGAGGCGATCAAATGATCGCCTCTTTTCTCTATCTCTAGCTCCAACCTCTATCTATAATGCTATAACGCTTCCACCACAATTTCAGCAATATCTTTGATTTGCAATGGCGAGCCATTTTCCTGATTGGCATCGTGCATCATTGTGCCACAGAAGGGGCAGCCAACGGCAATAACTTCCGCGCCCGTTTCCTGCGCCTCAGCAAAGCGCACCATGCTGACCGCATCATCGCCATGTTCTTCTTCCTTCCACATCTGTGCGCCGCCTGCGCCGCAACAGAACGAATCACGGCCGTTTCTATCCATTTCCAGCAACTCAACCCCCGCTTCCGCTAAAACGGAGCGCGGCTCGTCGATGATGCCATTGTGACGGCCTAAGTAACACGGATCATGGAAGGTCACCTTTTCCAGCGCGTTCCCTTTCATTTCCAGCTTCCCTTGCCCAATCAAATCAGCGATGAGTTGCGTGTGATGGTACGTTTTATAATTGCCGCCCAATTCGCCGTACTCTTTACCGATGGTTGTCAGACAGTGCGGGCAACTGGTCACGATTTTGCGTTCGTTGGCGTTAGCCGCATCAAGCGTTTCGATATTGCCTGTTGCCATCTCATAGTAAAGGTATTCATTGCCAGCCCGACGCGCTGAATCGCCCGTGCAGGTTTCCGCTTCGCCCAAAACAGCGAAACTTACGCCCGCTTCGTGCAGGATGGTGGCAACGGCGCGGGCAGTCTTCTGCGATTCTGGATTAAATGCGCCCGCACAGCCAACCCAGAAGAGATATTCATAATCTGGGTTTTCATCGACGGTTGGGACGGCAAAATCGAGTGATTTTGCCCAATCCATGCGGCTTTCTGTCGCTCCCCATGGGTTGCTTGCCCGTTCCATGCCGACGAACGCCCCTTTTAGCTCGGCGGGGAAGGGTGCGCTTTCCATTAACACTTGATCGCGGCGAATGTCCAAGATGTCCAACATCGGGGTGTTGCCGACGGGGCAAACTTCGATGCAATGGCCGCAGCTTGTGCAAGCCCACACCGCACTTTGGGTCATCATGAAATCCATCAATGGCACACTGTCACCACCGTTGGCAAGAGCGTCTGTATTTTCTTTGAGATAATACCGCTTGTTAATTTCGATGGCAGATGGCGAAAGCTCTTTGCCAGTGTTATATGCGGGACAAACTTCCTGACAGCGATTACACATGATGCACGCATACGCATCAATCAATTGCGTCTGATCCATATCGAAAATGCTGTTTGCGCCAAATTGCTCGATGGATTCGTCTTCAAAATTAAGCCCAAATGGCTGCCCCAAATAGGTGCGCTCTGGGCGGGTGATGTAGTTAAACGGCCCCATGAAAAGATGGGCGTGTTTGGTTGAGGGGAAATAGGGGATGAAAAGGACGACAAGGCCAACGGCAACCCACCAGCTAAAGTGCCATGTGAAAGAAAGTGCGGCCTCGCTCCAACCCATCATTCCCAACGTGCGGGCTAATGTGGCCGCAAATGGTTCCCAACTGCCGCCGCCGTGCATTGCCAACAGTGACGCGCTTGCCATCATGCGGAAGCCGACGTGCAGTAAAATGAATACACCGACAATGAGTGAATCTTTTTGAATGCCACCGTTGCGGGCGTGTTCGTTTAGTAATACATTTTCACGGGTGACGAGTACGGGGTCTTTGAAGGCAAAGCGACGGACGATGAACCATAATACGCCGATGAAAACGAGGAAACCAAATATATCAGCAAACAGAAGGAATAGATTACCGATGATATTGCCTTCAAAAAAGGAAAAGTCTTCGATTAAGCCTTCGGCGATGTCTACGCCGTTGACGAGGAAGTAGAAGATGAAGCCCCACGCTACGCCAAGATGGAATAGCGAGGAAACTTTGCGGTGACGGATGATGTTTCCTTGTGTAAAGGTGGCGGTAAGGCCATCCATCAACCGGCTGAAGAGGTTGTCGAATCGTAATTTCCCCTCTCCTCTTTTGACAATGGCGACCATCTCGCCGAAGGTTTTCCAAGTGGCAACCAAGGCGATGAAAACAAGTAGGGCGAATAAGGTTTTTTCTGTGGCTGTTAACATTTATCTCCTGATGGGTGTTTATATTGTGAAACAAATAAGACGACTCTACTGAAAAAAGGTGTCAAGACCAAAAAGTTCAACTTTTCGTCTCGGCAGGATTTGCGCCATGATAGGCAAAAGTTGAACTTTTTTCAGTGGACTCATAAGACTCTACTGAAAAAAGGTGTCGAAATTCAAACCACACGCGGCCGATACTGCAACGCTTCTGCCAAATGCGTCGGCTCAATCGCCTCATCACCAGCCAAATCGGCGATGGTACGGGCGATTTTGATGATGCGATGGAAGGCGCGTGCGCTCAAATTCATCTGCGACATGGCTGATTTCATCAGCTTGGTGCTGGTTGCGTCAAGCGGACACAGTTCGCGGATTTCGCTGGGTCCCATGTCGGCGTTGGTGTTGATGTGGGGAAGATGGGCAAAACGGCCGTTTTGCATCTCTCTTGCCTTGCTCACCCGTTCACGCACCGCTTCACTGGTTTCACTGCGGGAAACGGCCGTTAATTTCTCAAAATCCACACGCGGCACTTCCACATGCAGATCAATCCTGTCCATTAAAGGGCCAGAAATACGCTTTTGGTAGCGCGTCACCATCGAGTTAGAGCAAGAGCAGGTGTGGGTGGGGTCGCCAAAGTAACCGCAGGGGCATGGATTTTGCGCGGCGACGAACATAAAGTTGGCTGGGAAAGTGACTGTGCCGCTGGCGCGGGAAATCGCAATTTCGCGTGCGCCTTCGAGCGGCTGGCGCAACACTTCGATGAGTGTTTGCCCGAATTCGGGCAATTCATCCAGAAACAGCACCCCGCGATGTGCCAATGAAATCTCGCCGGGACGCGGCCATGCGCCGCCGCCGACAAGTCCAGCGTAGCTGACAGTGTGATGTGGGGAACGAAACGGCCGTTGGCGAATCAATGGCGTATCGGCCGGTAATAAGCCCGCCACGCTGTAAATTTTCGTCACTTCCAACGCTTCATCGACTTGCATGGGCGGCAAAATGGAGGGCAACGCTCGCGCAATCAATGTTTTTCCCGCGCCGGGCGGGCCGCTCATCAAGATATTATGCGAGCCAGCGGCGGCGACTTCCAACGCCCGTTTCACATGCTCCTGCCCCATGATGTCAGCAAAATCGGCTGAATACTCGATAGGTTCAGCGAAGGTTTCACTGATGTCGATTTCATGTGGAACCATCGCCCGTAAGCCAGTGAGGTGGCCGACCAGTTCGTTTAAGCTGCGGACGGCAAATACGTCGATTCCTTCGACCAACGCGGCTTCGTCGGCATCAACGGCGGGGACAAAAACGCGCTCATAGCCCAATTCTTTCGCTTGCGCCGTCACGGAAAGCACACCTTGCGTATGCCGCGCCGTGCCATCCAGCGATAGTTCGCCGATGAACATGCCGCCTATCAATTTGTCAGGCCACACTTGTTGCGACGCGGCCAACACGCCAATGGCGATGGGTAAATCGTAGGAAGGGCCTTCTTTGCGAACATCGGCGGGGGCAAGATTGACGGTGAGACGGCGACCAGAGGGAAAGGTGAAGCCGCTGTTTTTGATGGCGGAGTGAACACGGTCGCGGCTTTCGCGCACAGCGGCATCGGGGAGACCGACTAAATTAAAGGAGGGTGCGCCGCGAATGATGTCTACTTCGACCTCAACAACGGCCGCTTCTAACCCAACAACGGCGCAACTCATCACTTTTGCCAGCATATTATGACTCCAGAAGAAATTGTCAATTGTTATTAGTTTATGACTCCAGCGGTTCGGTTGTGCAGATGCTGCTGGGCAACACAATAGAAAATTCCGCGCCACCATCGGGATGGTTACGAACGGCCGCTTTTCCCTCATGCGCTTGGGCGATGGCTTGTACGACGGACAGACCAACTCCCGCGCCTGGTTTATCTTTGGTGCGTTCGCTGCGGAAATAACGGTCAAATACACGATTTAGCTCATCTTCAGGGATACCCATCCCTTCATCGCGCACGGTGATGACGATATGTTTGTCATAAAATACAAGGGTGATGTAAACCTGCGTCTTGGATGGCGCGTATTTGATGGCATTATCGACCAGATTTAGAATCATATGGAAGAGACGAACGTTGTCAGCCAGCACGAGTGAGTGTGTGCCATCTTCTTTGTAGATAAGTCCGATCTCTTTGAAGAGAGCGGAGCCTTCAACATCAGCGAGAACATTTTGGATAACGGCCGTTAAATCACAAACCGCCCGCTCCACTTCAACCACTTCACTGCGCGACACCAGCAACAGTTGGTTAATCATGTCCAACATCCGATCAGATGAGGTCACAATACGATTGATAAACCGCTTACCCGTCGCATCCAGCGTTGCCGCCCGCTCTAAAAGCTGTGCAAATCCACGAATAGATGTCAATGGGCTTTTCAGATCATGCGATAATGCCCGCATAAAATCGGCTCTATCTTTTTCCAATCGCTTGACATAAGTGATGTTCTGCATAACGATAATCGTACCAACACCTTCGACATGCTGTGAACTCGTCAAATACGTCTCGTCGCCAACGTGAACTTCAACAGTGCGCCCAATCCCGCCACTGATTCCACTGAATAAGGCGGGCATGTGGGCATCAATAATTTCTTGTGCAGGCTCGTTGGCAATCAGCAGTTTGCCTTCTTTATCAAGAATGATCAACGGTTGCGCCAATGTTTGGGCAGTAGCTAAAATCGCCATCCGTTGCTGTTCAGATTCTTGGAACAGACGTGCATTTTGAACGGCCGTTGCCACTGGCCGCGCAAAAGATTCCAGACGAAGCACATCCGTATTACCAAACTCCTCATCCTCCCTGCCAAACAACGTCACAACACCCACGACCGTATCCTGATATTTAAGGGGAACACAAACCAAAGAGTGTGGCGCATCGCCATTATATTGATCAAATTTTTGGTGATAATCGGGATGGTTTACCACATCATTGACGATCACAGGATCACCAGATTGCGATGTTTCATACATAATGCCCGCATAAATGCCATGCTTTAGCGAATCCCGGTCACGCTGGCAGGTAAACAGATCATTTTGATCCAGATCAAGCAGGTAAAGTGCAGAAGACCCCACCCTCCAATTCTTATTCAACTGCTCTACTAAAATCTCTGCAATTTGGTTAATATCCAATGAAGCAGATACCGCACGGGTTACTTCGTTCAATGCCGCCAATTCCTTCACTCGTGCAGCCAACGCCTCATCTGTTGCTTCGTATAAACGGGAGTTTTGAATGGCAATGGCGGCGTAATCAGCAATGGAACTCAGCACTTTTTCATCCCAATCCGTAAATTGACGGCCAGGATTACGGTGTGTTGCTGACAGTACGCCTAATGCCACACCAGCCAGCATGATGGGGGCGTAGACAACCGCCTCGACCAGATAATCTGTTTGGATTTTCACTTTATCGGTGCCAGATTTGTGCGTGGCGCGTAATGTTTTGCCAGTGCGTAACACTTGACCGACCATGTTATCTTCACGAATTTTTAGATGGGTACGACGGAGTTTGCGATCCTCTAAGCTACGCTCTGCTTCTAGTTTTAACTTGCCGCTGACTTCATCAACCAGCCAAATACTGGTTTCACCAGCATCACTCAATGTCATGGCGGTTTCTGCGACTTGGCTGAGTGCTTCTTCAAGGTTAAGTTGCGAGGTGATGGCTTTAGCGATTTGGAACAGGGCATCTTCAATGCTGGGGCGTTGTGTACCGAGCATGGTCGTTTGGAAAGACGGCCGTTCATCCACATAAACCGTCATGGCAAAATCGCCCAGCCGTATATTGTCACCATCGGTCAAATGGGAAGGGCTGTGAGCGGTAACAGAACGGCCGTTTCTGTACGTCCCATTCGTACTATCCAAATCAATCAAAAAAAGATTTGCCGCCGTAGGTCGTAACATCACATGGCGGCGCGACACCCCAAAATTAGCCGCCTCATACGGATTCAAATCAATCATTCCCGTACCACCAGTGCCATCACCGCGACCAAACGTAATCTCCCCATTAATTTCAAAGGCGAGAATCTCCCCATTAGGCAGTTCAAAACGAACATACCATACTGGTTTTCTTGGATCAACATCCGTTGTCGGAACAAGTTTATATTTTATATCATCCATACTCATCATTGAGTCCTCCGAAAAAAGTTCAACTTTTGCCTATCAAGGCACAAATTATGTCGAGATGAAAAGTTGAATTTTTTGGTTTCGACACCTTTTTTCAATAGAGTCATCATTTATTATCGAGAAATAGACAGTGCATTTGTAACCGCAATAGCAACGGCCGTTGCTATTGATGCCGCCCATTCCACATCATGCTCAAAAAAATCACCATCTTGGTTATTTATCAATTCCATTGCGCCCACAACTTTACCCCGCGTCACCATTGGCACACAAATCATGGAATATGTTTGAAAACCCGTATATTCATCAATTTCCCGATGATGTCTGTCATCATCAACAACATTATTAGACAAAATAGGCTCGCCCGTTTCGACGACATGCCCGACAAAACCTGTTCTCAACGGAATATGTGCCTTAGATAACTGGTCGGCGGCCGTTCCTACACTCGCCAATATCGTCAAACGGCCGTCTTCTTCATCTGCCAGCCATAATGACGACGCTTCAATGTTCCAATGTGTATGTACTTGATGGATTGTTAACCGTGCCACTTCATCCAAATCAACAGATGAGGTGATGGCGCGGGTAATTTCCATCAATGTATTTAATTTATCTATCTCGACAGCTAAAGCGGAGTCAGCCACTTCAAGGATATGGGCATTATTCATGGCGATGGCGGTGTAATCCCCCAAAAATGAGAGCAGAAATTCATGCCGTTTACTAAAACGATGAACGGCCGTTTCATTCATTACCCCCAATGTCCCCAATGTTTCGCCGCCCAATTGAAGCGGCACGCATAACACAGCACGCGGATGACAATCGGTAAACGGCCGTATATCATCATTTATAAATTCCGAACGACGGAATGGCTTCCCGCCCACCATTATCGTCTCTACAAAAGTGCCAATAACAGAAACCTGTTCCCGAAGCAACACAGACTCGCCATTTTTTTCCCGACTGTAGGCACGCATCAACCCTTCGTCTCCATCAGGCAGCCACAACACGCTCCGATCTGCATCTGTTAAGGTCACAGCCGCATCTAATGCTTTTTTCATGATTTTATCAGCACTCAGCAATGATGTGACCGCCTTGCCAAAATCGGACAAAGTACGCATTTCTTGCACTTGACGATCTATTACTACCCGTAAACGGCGTGATTCTTCGGCAAACGCCTCTTTGTCGTGCAATAATCGCTTTTCCACCAGCGCACGGCTCACCGTTTCTACAACCTCATCAACGGTAAATGGTTTGATTAAATAATCTTTTGCACCCAAACGAAACGCCTCAATTGCGCTCAATTCTGACCCGTAGCCTGTCATTAAAATGACAGGTACGGTCAATGATTCTTTCGCCATCTGCTGCAAAACATCAATGCCCGTCATACGCGGCAGGTTATAGTCGAGCATCACCAAGTCTGGCTGCTGCTCACGAATCAAAGCTAATCCACTTTGCCCATCTTGCGCTGAAAGCGTTTTATAGTCAAAGGTAGGCAGAATATATTCTGTTAGATGTTTAACCATCTCCACGCTGTCGTCGATGACTAAAATTGTTTCGCCACTCATATGTTCTTTCTCTTGAGGTTTCTGCCGATTGAAAACTGACCATTTAACGATAACGGCCGTTTATTTCATTATTTATAGAGGACTATCCTCGAAAATTATAACATAGGCTGTCCAATCAAGGGAAACAAAACGGGCAAACGGGTGCATTTCAACTTGGGGGTAAGATGGGATATTCCTGCGGCATCGGTTAAAAACCGATACCTGACACAAGAAACGCGCTGAAAGCGCGTTAAAATCAGCCCGCTTTTATGTATCAGACCCGTACACGAAGTGGTCGCTGTGCGACATTTCAATCGGTGTCGCGCCGCACCCCAGAACTGAAATACACCACAATTTTTACTATCGCGTTGACAGTGTAGAACAGATGTGCTATTTTTGTACTATTGTTAATGACAAACCCGTAACATCTCAATAACTTGGGGTAAAGACCTGACAGGTTTCATCCAGACCTCTTGTTTTACACGAGTATCTTTGAAAAACCTGTCAGGTCTCCCCGAAATATTGAGAAGATACACAAACCCCATCATCCAAAGAGGAAAGAGGTGAATTTATGAATAGTCAACCAACCATGAGCAGCTACAACCCCAGCATAACCTTACCCAAGTTTGATACAGGTGCATCACGCACCTACATCATTGCTGGCATTATGATTATGTCACTGTTCGCATTTGAAATGTTTAATTTTGATACCACGCGCTTCGCACTCAGCAGTTTGCTGGGCGAGGAGCAGTTTTTATGGTTTCAATGGGCGACCATCCTTGCCATCGCCTTTTGCTCGATTGATTTTGCGGGGCTTGTGCGCCTGTTCACCCCGCAAAAAGGGGCAGATGAGCCGAAAGAGGTATGGTATCTGATGGGTGCGTGGCTGTTAGGGGCAACCATGAACGCGGTGATGACGTGGTGGGCGGTTTCGCTGACGCTGCTGAGCCATGATTTTGGCAATGAGGTGTTAAGCCGCGAGAAATTATTGCTGTATGTTCCCATCTTCGTCGCTGTATTGGTTTGGTTGACGCGCATTTTATTCATCGGGGCATTCTCAATGGCTGGCGAGCATCTATTTGACCTGCATGGAGAAAAGAAGCCGAAACAGCAGAAACAACGGCCGTCTTCACACATCCCCGCCCAAGCATCAACTGCCCGCACAGCATCACGACCGTCTGCCCGCGCCCCCCAGCCCGCCAGAGCATCAACGGTCACACCGATTGAATCGGTTGTGCCGCAACCCATCCGCCGTCCGATGGCGACAGCGCAGCCCAAGACAAGAACACAAAAACGGCCGTATACACCCCCAGCACCCCCATCCGTGAAGAAAGTACCAAAGGTACAATCGAATAAATCGCGTGTACGCCAACGGCCGCCCATGCCAAACGGCGGTGTGCGACGGACACCTGTGAAAAGTTATCAGGCGAAACAACGGTAGGTTCAATTGTCAATGGTCAATTGTTAATTATCAATTGTCAACGGGGAACGTGCGCGGCAATTACCCCTCGTTGACAATTGACCATTGCCCATTAACAATTGACAATTTTTTAGCATACGGGATAAACTCATGAGCGCATATCAAAATTATTACGAAATGGAGTCGCCCTTGAGCGAAGAGTACGACGATTATTCCCCCTATGGTTACGAACGGCCGTTGCACACGCAACCGTTGCACACGGTACATGTGGGCAATGTCATGCACCAGCGCATGATGTTGATTCTCATGGCGGTGGCCGTCGTGGTGGCGATGGGTATCTTTTTTAATCAGCGTAACGATTCTGCCCTTGCTGCCAGCGGTGGTGAGGCGGTGATGGGGGGACAAACGGCCGTTTCTTCCCAAACCTCCTACAGCGGCTCCATCTCCCCCGCCTTTGCCGCCCCGATTCAACATTGGGAGCCAGAAATTTTGAAATGGGCTGCCCAACAAAATCTTGACCCCAACATCGTCGCCACCATCATGCAAATTGAATCGTGCGGCGACCCGCAAGCAGTCTCGTCGGCAGGAGCGCAAGGGCTGTTTCAGGTGATGCCCGGCCATTTTGAAGCGGGCGAAGTGATGCAAGACCCCGACACCAACGCGATGCGCGGCCTAAACTATTACAACGTCGGCCTCAGCTATCACAACGGCGATAAATTCCTCAGTTTTGCGGGTTACAATGGCGGACACGGCACAGCCGCCCGCGATTACAACAGTTGGCCGAACGAAACACAACGGTACTACTACTGGGCGAAGGGCATCTACGAAGAGATTCAAACCAGTGACAGCAGTCCCACGCTGCAAGAGTGGCTCAACGCTGGCGGCTCTGGGTTATGCCAACAGGCGGCTAATCGGCTGGGAATTTAAGCAAAATGAATAGGGGTAAAGACTTCAGCCAGATAAAGCCTCTCCTTCTCCCCATCTCCCCTTCCCCATTTCCCCAAACCGTTCTACACTTCCCGCATGGAAAATATAACCTTGTTCAAAGATAAACATATCCTGCTGGGCGTGATGGGAACATGGATGACATTGCCCGTGAAATACAGATGTTTTTAGAGAGGAACTAACGATTAACAACGAACAATCAACTGAAAACAATCAACTGAAAACTGAAAACGAACAACGGCCGTTTGGCAAAGTAATGGCTCTCGATTTGGGCGAAAAGCGGATCGGCGTGGCTGTCAGCGACGAGTTGCGGATGATTGCACGGTCGCACAGCGTGGTGAAACGCACGTCGCGGGTTGCCGATTATGCCAAATACGCCAACATCATCGCGCAGGAAAAAATTACCCTGCTAGTCGTCGGCTTGCCGGTGACGCTGGGCGGCGAAGAGGGATCGAAGGCAAAATGGACACGCGATTATGCGGGGCAATTCGCCGAACAGATCGACATCCCCATCGTGTTTTTTGATGAGGCATTGACAACCGTCGAAGCGGAAGCGAGTATGCGGGCGCGTAACATTCGCGGCAAAAAGGCACGGGCGCAGGTTGATGCGGTTGCGGCGGCGTTCATTTTGCAAAATTATCTGGATAGCGAATCAATGGTCAATTGACAATTTTCTTATGGCTTCTGACCCCCAATCCCCAATCCCTAATCCTAAAAATTCCCGCAAAGGGTGTTTGATTTTGCTGCTGCTTGTGATGATGGGCGTGGTGGCGGCGGGGGGATTTTTGTTTATGAAGTGGCAAACGGCCGTTTCTGGCAGCGCACCCCATCTCAACCCCGTCGAGCGGTTGTATTTGAGCGATTATTTGACCAAACATGCCGATGGCTTGACGGGGGCGGCTGGCACGGGCGATGGGGACGTGGCGTTTGTTGTTTTTCCGGGCGAAACGGCCGTTTCCATCGCCGAAAATTTGCGGCAGGAAGGGGTGTTGAATGACACCGACCTGTTCAGCAACTACCTGCGCTACTACGGGCTGGATTCACAAATCGAAGCAGGGAATTTCACCCTGAATCCCAGCATGTCCATCCCCCAACTTGCCATCGCCCTGACGGACAGCGATGAACAGTACGCCATCACCCTTAATTTTTTACCGGGCTGGCGCGTGGAAGAGATGGGGCGATATTTGGCGACGACTACGCCCGGTCGGGTTGATGCTGATGAATTTTTAGCCATCGCCCAGCGCGAAGCGGCTTTTGATTTGAGCGCGTACGATTTTTTGGCCTCGCTGCCCGCCGATGGGACGCTGGAGGGGTATTTGTTCCCCGATAGTTACGTCATTGATGCAGAAACGACGGCGGCCGAGTTGATCGATTTGATGCTGCAAAATTTCGGGCGGCAGGCTGACCCCGCGATGCGGCAGGCGTTTGGGGTGCAAGGCTTGTCGTTGCGCGAGGCGGTGACGCTGGCTTCAATTGTCGGGCGCGAGGGGGTGATGGCGGAAGAACGGCCGTTAATCGCAGGCGTATTCTACAATCGGCTGGCCGATGGCATCCCGTTGCAGGCTGACCCGACGACGCAATACGCGCAAGGGTACGACGCGGCGACGGATAGCTGGTGGAAAATGCCGATCACGCTGGCCGATTTGCAGTACGATTCGCCCTACAACACCTACGTCGCCCCCGCCCTGCCGCCCGCACCCATCATGTCCCCCGATTTGGCCGCCCTGCAAGCCGTCGCCCATCCCGAACAAACGGCCGCTTATTTTTTCGTCGCCGACTGCGACCCATCACGGGCGGGATGGCATCTGTTTTCAGTGACATATGATGAGCATGTGGAAAAAGTTGAGGAGTGCAGAAATAATGAATAATGAATTGGGAATAATGAATAATGAAGTGAGGCCGCGCACTTCATTATTCATTATTATTTATTCATTATTCATTATTCTTCTTTCCGGCTGCGCCAGCACCGCGCCTGTTGTCAAAATCGGGCTGGTTGCGCCATTTGAAGGGCGTGATCGGGCGATTGGGTATGAGGTGATTTATGGAGCGCGGCTGGCGGTGCGTGAGGTGAATGAGGCGGGCGGCATTGGCGGTTATCGGGTGGCGTTGGTGGCGTTAGATGATGGGGGGACGGGGGAATTTGCGGAAGAAACGGCCGTTTCTCTCATTAAAGACCCCGCAGTCGTGGCTGTGATTGGACATTGGCTGGAAGGAACAACGGCCGTTTCCGTCCCCCTCTACGCCGATGCAAATCTGCTCTTTTTACCCGAATTTTCCCCCAGCACAAACCCCATCACCCCCGCATTTTACGCCGCATACAGCACCGTCACCCCCTTTGATGAGGAGCCGACGGGGTACAGTTTGGCGGCTTATGAGGCGATGGGGGAGGTGTTTGTGGGGATGGAAACGGCCGTTTCCGAGTCTGGCGTAATCAGTCGGGAGACAATGAACAA
>CAYSDT010000034.1:0-10476 GCA_964429835.1 uncultured Ardenticatenaceae bacterium
CATTATTTTCACAAATTGAATGGCGAAAAACGGCCGTTTTGCAACCACCGCTCACCATTTTATTGTACAGGAATCGTAACGAATTCGCCCTTACCAACGCAACCAGAGATAACATCAAACTATCAAAAAAATGGACTTGACGATAAATGCACATATCCGTATAATACCGTTTCGTCTATCAGAATCTAATGGAGGGGAAACCTAAAAATTTAACTCAAATAAAACAGGGTGCAACTGGTCAAAAAGTTGCACCCTTTGTTTGTGTCTATAGGCAAATTTTTTATTAACGCACTTTAGAATAGGGAGAGTGGTAAAATAAATGGCAAAACTTCCAATTAAAACATATGCACGTATTACGGATCCGTTACCGTTACCTACGTTAATTGATATTCAACTCGAATCTTTCGATCATTTCATTGCAAACAGTATTTCTGAACTTTTCAACGAAATCTCACCGATTGAGAGTTATAACGGCGACCTCAAATTATATTTTCCCAGTGAACGACCAGAAGTCAAAGATTTTGACTTGAAGTATTGGTTTATGGATCCCAAATATACAGTTGAGGAATGTGTGGAACGTGACATGAGCTACGCAGCTCCTTTGTACGTCAACGCCATGCTCTACAGCCCCAACTCCGATCAACCGATTGTACAAGAGTTGTTCATGGGCGACTTCCCCCTGATGACCCCATCGGGTACATTCATCATCAACGGCACCGAGCGCGTCGTCGTCAGCCAGCTTATTCGCTCACCAGGCGCATATTTTGCACGGGAAGATGAGCGTTCTACAGGACGGCCGTTAGCGATGGGTAAACTAATCCCAGATCGCGGCGCGTGGATGGAATTTGAAACCCGCAAGACAGACTACATCACCGTCAAATTCAACCGCAAACGCACCGTCCCCGTCACCCTCTTCCTTCGTGCAATGGCCGCCATCCCCGACGGATTAGATAATCCGATGATGGACACTGCCAGCGATGCTGAACTGTTGGCTCTCTTCGAGGATGTGGACAACAACCCCGAACACTCCTACATTCAAGGTAGCATCGAGCAAGAGCCAGAATGGGAAGATGGTACACCCATCAAACAGCAAGCTCTGATTGAATTCTATAAACGAATGCGACCAGGCGATCCTCCAACATTAGACAATGCCACCACATTCCTGCATGAACAACTGTACGACTTCCGTCGCTATGATTTAGCGGCCGTTGGGCGTTACAAAATGAACAAACGGCTCAATCTCGATAACATCATTCCGTTAGATCATCGTACAATTACCGAGCAAGATATTGTTCATCTTGTACGGCGCATGATTATGATCAACAACGGCATGGAAGAGCCAGATGATATTGACCATTTAGGCAACCGTCGTATCAAGACCGTTGGCGAACTGCTGCAAGGAAAATTGCGCGTCGGTTTGCGCCGCATGGAGCGCGTCGTTAAAGAACGCATGTCCATTCGCGGCAACGAAAACGTCTCCCCACTTTCACTTATTAACATTCGCCCCGTTGTGGCCGCCGTGCGCGAATTCTTTGGCAGTTCACAGTTGAGCCAGTTCATGGAACAGGCCAACCCACTATCTGAACTAACGCATAAGCGCACATTGTCCGCACTTGGGCCCGGCGGTTTACGCCGTGAACGTGCAGGCTTCGAGGTTCGTGATGTTCACCATAGCCATTACGGCCGTATTTGCCCCATCGAAACTCCTGAAGGGCCAAACATCGGCTTGATTGGCCGCTTGGCTTCTTATGGCCGCGTCAATAAATATGGCTTCATCGAAACGCCATACCGCCGTGTCCTCAATACAATTGCTGGTGACAGTGATGCGTTAGCCAATCACACCACCTTCAAAAGCGTGATTCACCCCGATACGGGCGAGATCATCATCGACGGCGGTAAAACCATCACCCCCGATATTGCCCAAACGATTAAAGACGCAGGCATTGCCGAAGTAAGCGTAAAACCATTTGTGACCGATGAAGTGGTCTACATGTCAGCTGATGAAGAAGACCAATTCTCCATCGCCCAAGCAAACGCACGGTTGGACAGACGTGGACAAATTATTTCCAAGCGCGTCTCTTCCCGTCGTGACCAACATTTCCAATTTACCTCCGCGCAACGTGTTGATTATATTGATGTTGCTCCACGCCAAATTGTAGGCGTGTCGGCCGCATTGATTCCGTTCCTTGAACATGATGATGCCAACCGTGCATTGATGGGATCGAACATGCAGCGTCAAGCTGTGCCACTGTTGATTCCCGACGCACCCATCGTCAGCACGGGCATGGAGTTACATGCCGCCTATAATTCAGGTCAAATTGTGTTAGCAAAAGAAGCTGGCGAAGTCATCGGTGTGACAGGTGATGAAATCATCGTCGCCAGCGATGAAGACAGCCACACTTATCGTTTGCGTAAATACACACGCTCCAATCAAAGCACCTGCATTGACCAACATCCCATCGTTGTCACTGGACAGCGTGTGCAAAAAGGCGAAATTTTGGCCGACAGCTCCTCCACGCAATATGGCGAGTTGGCTTTAGGTCAAGATGTGCTGGTCGCTTTCCTTTCATGGAATGGCGGCAACTACGAAGATGCTATTTTGGTCAGTGAGCGCATGGTGCGAAATGACAAATTCACGTCAATTCACATCGAGAAGCACGAAGTTGAAGCCCGCGACACCAAATTAGGGCCAGAAGAAATCACTTATGACATTCCCAATGTCAGTGAAGACGCGCTGAAAGATTTAGACGAGCGCGGCATCATTCGCGTGGGTGCAAATGTCAACGAAAATGATATTTTGGTTGGTAAAATCACCCCCAAAGGTGAAAAAGAGTTAAGCCCTGAAGAAAAATTGCTACGCGCCATCTTTGGCGACAAGGCACGAGAAGTTAAAGATTCCAGCTTGCGTATGCCGCATGGTTCACGCGGTAAAGTTGTGGATGTGCAGGTGTTTGATCGCCAGCATGACCGCGATTTGCCTGCTGGTGTGGAGACGATGGTGCGTGTCAGCGTGGCACAACGTCGGAAGATTTCCATTGGTGACAAGATGGCTGGTCGGCATGGAAACAAGGGTGTTATCTCCACCATCGTCCCCATTGAAGATATGCCTTATCTTGATGATGGTACACCCATCGACATCATTCTTAGCCCGCTGGGCGTTCCCGGCCGTATGAACATCGGTCAGGTTTTGGAAACGCATTTGGGATGGGCGGCAAGCCGTTTAGGATTCCGTGCCATCACCCCCGTATTTGATGGGGCAAGTGAAAAAGAGATCGCGGCCGAGTTAGGACGCGCATGGTTGACTGACCACGCATGGAAGATCGTTTCTGAATGGACGTGGGATTGGTTGGAAGAGATGAACTACAACACGGAAGTGTTGCAGGATGATGACGTTGCCCGTCGTTTGTTTGTCACCAGTTGGGTTGATGGACTGGGGTACGATATGGAACGTCTGGATACGGATGAGACCTATCTGCGCCGCGTGGTGGCTCGTGAATGGCTGCGTAGTCGTGATTGGGATCCAGCTGAGATATTCCCGCCAGAAGATGAGGCTTTACCGCATAAAATCAAATGGCGGCCATACGATAAAAAAGCAACTGAAGCTTGTGTGCGCGAGTGGTATTTGAATGCTCTTGAAGAGTATGACGACCTTTTGCCCGATGAGGTGAAGGTTGACGTGATGGCGACAGAGCAAGCGAAATTGGAAGAGTTGTCTCATAAAGTAACGGCCGTTTCTATCGACCCCCTCCCCATTTGGGGCAAGGAAAAGTTGTTTGACGGCAAAACAGGACGGCCGTTTGACCAACCCGTCACCGTTGGCACCGTTCACATGCTGAAATTGCACCATCTCATTGAAGATAAAGCACATGCTCGTTCCACAGGGCCGTACTCGCTGGTCACACAGCAACCGTTAGGTGGTAAGGCGCAGTTTGGTGGTCAACGCTTTGGTGAAATGGAAGTGTGGGCATTGGAAGCATACGGCGCGGCGTACACGCTGCAAGAGATGCTCACCGTTAAATCGGATGATGTGCAGGGACGTGTTAAAACGTATGAAGCCATCGTCAAAAACGAAGAGATTGAGCCGCCCGGCGTGCCAGCTTCTTTCCGCGTGTTGGTTAAAGAGTTGCAGAGTCTTGGGTTAGCCGTTGAAGCGACAACCGAAGGCGGCCGCACGATTACTTTTGGTAAAGAAGATGATCGTCAACAAAAATGGTCGAGAGGCAGCGGCCTGATGGACTTGCGGCGATAAATCGCACGAGTACATCATAACGTAGATAAACAAAACGGGATGACCAAATGGTCATCCCGTTTTTTGTTTCTATTTGGGCGACCACAAGGGTTGCCCCTACGATTATCCCCTTTGTAGGGGCGACCCTTACGGTCGCCCAACTAGCTACCTGACACTTTTATATTTGTACACAGATGAACACTGATTTTTAGCTTTTTTATCAGTGTTCATCTGTGTTTATCAGTGTACAATAATTTTCTTGTCAAAAAGTGTCAGGTGGCTAGATCACCCAACACTCAATCTAACGACAAATCAAAACAGGGCGTTTGAATTCGCGTAGAATTTCATCGACAGCACTGCCGAGTACAAGGTGCATCACGGAGCGGAAGCCAAAGCCGCCCATAATTAGCAAACCAGCATCGGTAGAAACGGCCGTTTCCAACACCGATTTCGCAATCGACTGCGACCTATCCTCCTGAAACACATACTCAGCCTCAATCTGCCGCTCTTCCAGATACTTCTGTGCATACGCCAAATCTGAGCGATCTGTGCGATCTGTTTTCACCGTCACCACTGTCAATTTACGCGATTGCCTGAACGCAAAATAAGCCGCCAAAAACAGAGCCTCGTCAGCCTTACGGCTGCCATCATAGGACAGCAATATGGGGCTTTTGACATTAACTTCTGTTTTGGTGGGAATAACAAGAATAGGGCGCGGACAACTTTGCACCAGCGTGTTCAATCCATGCCCCAAACTAGCCAATGAGCGTCCGCCCGGCGGATGGGTCATGCCGACGACGACCAAATCTGCCCACGCCGCCCGCTTAACGATGACCGTCGCCACATTGCCGACTTCCACCGCAAATTTGCCAACCAGCCCTGCTTCTTTACAACGTAATTCAAACAAATCCTTGATTCTTTTAACACGCTTGCCACCAAGCAAGCTCTTCTTTTTGACAATGTGCAATCCAAGCAATCGATCATTATCTGGTTTTGCAAAGGCGATAATGCGTTCAAGAAGGGCTTCATCAGACGCTTCACCCGTCAAGGCGATTAAAATATCAGCAAAAAGATGGCCGCCGCGATGTTTGGCAAGCTGTTTTTTGCGCCATTTACCAGGCTCTGGCCCTTCTTCTAAATTACGCGGGGTGAGCGCGTGCCATGCGCGACGGATACTGCGTTTTGATCGTTTTTTCTTATCGACCAAATCTTCAACGGCCGTTTCCCTGTCAACATCCCAGCCCAGCGTCGCCTCCAACTCTTCGCAATGATCGTACAAAAAAATGTATATATCCGCCTCAGTGCGTTTGGGAAAATTATGCAACACCCCCTGCTCGCGGATCAGGCGAATAATCGGCATGTACACATCATCATACCAAGCCATCACCGCCTCATCATCTGTGATAACATGATCGTCCTGTTCCACTATCCTGCGATGAGCATCAATCTGATCAATCAATATCTGATATTGACCAACAAAAGTCATCGTCAAATCAGAATCGGGGCGCAGTTTATCGATATTTGTCTCTTCTAAAAAGCGACGGAAACGCGCTTTACGAATAACAACAGCAGGGTCATCATCTACGGAAAGCGGTACGCGGGTTTCAACTTGGGTCACATAAGCGGTAATCGTATCCACACCCAACTGGCGGGCGATGGAAACGCGGTGATTGCCATCCTTGACAAAATACGCATCATTGATCTGGTACACTTCGATGGGCGGCATTCCAACCATCTGGTCAACGGCCGTTTTCACCCCCACCCATCGCTCTTCATCACTGTCCCGTTTTGGCAAAAAATCGCGCGTAAAATCCTGATACCGTCCCACACTGCCAACGATGGATTTGAGCGGAATCTCCTGCACACCGCGCTCAATCACCCCCGTCACCCCCAGCTGATCGTGTACGTCAGCGTAGGAGAGCAGATCGTCAGAACGGCCGCGCACACGGGCAAAAAATTGGTGCATCGCCGCCTGTTTACGAGCGCGATCAAAATCACGAACGGCCGTTTGTTGTAATGGTATTATTGTATCTGGCGACATAATTATTCGTTAATCTCTATATAATCGGAAGCAACCCAGCCATCCACGCCCGCAGCCGTGCGAACCTCTTGCCAATCAAGATCATCCGCCGTCTGCTGGCCGTCCAGCACGGTCAAAATCACCCCTTCAAGCAACCATTCTAACTGATTGCTGTTGATGGTCGGCGCGTCACGCAGCCACACGCCAACACCACTGCTAACAACGGCCGTTTTCTCCGCTGGGGTGATGGACTCTTGCGTGGGGGCGATGGTCGGATCGGCTGTTGGGGCATCTGGGGTATTGATTGGTGATGCTTGTGCATCGGAGGTGGACGTGGGGAAAATAACGGCCGTTCCCAGTGCCATCGTCGGCACAATAATTGCCGTAACAGTCGGCGATGGGATCACGGCGATGGTGGCTGTCATCGTTGGCACAGGTGTTTCTACAATATCATTTGTATCATCAGATGAATGGGGCATAAGGCCAAACACAGCCAAGAAAATCAAGCCAAGAATGGCCGCGCCAACGCCGCGCATGACATCCAGCTTCATCTCGCGGTTCTTTTCAAACTGCCCAACACCATATTTTTGCTTGGATGCCTGCATTTTCAAAGTAAATGCACGTCCAAAGAAAAACACAACAGCGATTAAGCTGATGAGAGCCAAAAGGGGGATTACTATATTGAGAATGGTCGTTATCATAAACACCTACACCTGCTGAAATCAATTCACCCCTAACTTTAACAAGCATTTCAGCTTGTGCAAGAAGAAGAGGGGGTAAGGCAATTGCATACTCATTTCCTGCGTGGAAATTCGCGTTAATTCATTGCGATTGCGTTCAATTCTTGAAGCAATCACCCTTAACGGTGGGGGCGATGGGGAATCCTCAACTACGTCTTTCGCACAACGGCAAAAATATACCCCATGTCCTGACGATATGTTTCTTCAATTTGCGGCGTATACGCTTCAATCATCGACGTAAACGAGGCGTTGTAAATGCGGGTTAATTCGCTCTGCTGGCGGGCAATTTGCGCCTTCCACTCTTCTATCGTGGGGGCGATGTTTGCGCTTATATCCCGAAATTGCTCCACAACATACCCGCTTTGCTCCAGCCGTTCGGCATACGCTTGGGCGGTGAGCAGGGGCTGCATTTGGAATAGTTGCGACATGAATAGCTGTTGCGTGGGGGCAAGCGGCCTTTTGGCGACAAAATCGGTCAAAATCAAACGGCCGTTTACCCGCAACGCCCGATATATTTCCCCAAACACCCGTTCACGGTCGCGCATGTGAAAAATAGATTCCAATGCCCACACCACATCGAACGAAGCCGATGGAAAAGCGAGCGATTCGGCATTCATGTACGCACAACGCACACGGCCGTTTAATCCCTTTTCATGCACCCGCGTCAACGCTTGCCGCACCTGCCGCTGGCTGATGGTGATGCCCGTAAGCTGGCACACACTCTTTTCCGCCAAGCGGATGGCGGGTTGTCCTACACCACAACCGATGTCTAAAACGGCCGTTCCCCCATGCTGCAACGTCTGCTCAATAAACATATCCGTCAGATTGTCTTGAGCAACCGCCAACGAGTGGTCGTCATCGGGATCGTGCCAAAATCCCATATGGATGTTATCCCCCCACACCAACTCGTAAAACGCGCCTATCTCATCATAATACTGCCCCGCATCAGCATGATTCAGCATCCCCTACTCCCGCTCGTAGCCCAGCGACATCGCCAGCCAGCTTTCCACTTCCGCCACCGTCATGTTTTTACGCGCCGCGTAATCGGCGACTTGATCGGCGTTGATGCGGCCTAAGCCGAAGTAACGCGCATCGGGATGGGCGAAGTAGAAGCCGCTGACCGAAGCTGCCGGGCGCATGGCGAACGTTTCCGTCAATTCCATGCCGAATTCAGTCGCCCCCACCGTTTTGAAAATTAGCTCTTTTTGGGTGTGATCGGGGCAGGCGGGGTAGCCGGGCGCGGGACGAATGCCGCGATAGCTTTCAGCCGCCAAATCAGCCCCGTCGAACGCTTCATCAGGGGCGTAGCCCCAGAATTCACGACGAACGCGCTCGTGCAACCGTTCGGCGAACGCTTCGGCCAGACGGTCGGCCAGCGATTTAAGCAAAATTGCGCTGTAATCGTCATCGGATTGCACGAATTCTGCGATTTTGGCTTCAATGCCAATGCCTGTTGTGACGGCGAACATGCCGAAATAATCATTACGGCCTAGCTCGTTGGGCATGAGGAAATCGGCAAGGGCAAGATTGGGACGGCCGGGCGGGCGTTCCATCTGCTGCCGCAATGTCGGCAACTTTTCCAGCCACAAACCCGCGTTGAATTCAATGTCATCACCAACGCTGTTGGCGGGAAAAATGCCCATCGCCCCGTGCGCGGTTAACCATTTTTCGGCAATGATCTGGTCAAGCATGGCGATGGCATCGTCGTATAACGGCCGTGCCACAATTCCCATCTCGGCATCATCCAAAATGGCGGGGAAGCTGCCTGTGAGTTCCCATGCGCGGAAAAATGGATTCCAGTCGATGTAGGGGACGAGTTCGGCCAAATCATAATCGAGGAACTGCTTTACACCTTCAAAGTTGGGGCGCGGCGGGTCGTAATTTGCCCAATCCAGCTTTAATTTGTTTTGGCGGGCGTGGGCGATGGGGACGAGTCGTTGACGGGTACGGCGGCCTGCATGTTTTTCACGCAAAATAGCATATTCCGCTTTGGTTTCGGCGGCAAAATCCCCATTTTTAAGCAATTTGGCGGCCACACCGACGGCGCGGGATGCGTCTACGACGTGGATGACTGAGCCGCTGTAATTGGGGTCAATTTTAACGGCCGTGTGAACTTTTGAAGTCGTCGCGCCGCCGATCATGAGCGGGAGGGTGAAGTTTTGCCGTTCCATTTCGGCGGCGACGTGGCGCATTTCTTCCAACGATGGGGTGATGAGACCGCTGAGACCGATAATGTCCACGTTTTCATCGCGGGCGGCTTGCAAGATGGCTTCGGCTGAAACCATCACCCCCAAATCGACCACATCGTAGCCGTTGCATTGCAACACCACGCCGACGATATTTTTGCCGATGTCGTGGACATCGCCTTTGACGGTTGCCATCAGGATTTTGCCGTTGTCGGGGCCAGTGCCGCCCAATCGCAGATTTTCTTCTTCGATGAAGGGGAAAAGATAGCCGACCGACTTTTTCATCACCCGTGCGCTTTTGACGACTTGGGGCAGGAACATTTTGCCCGCGCCGAAGAGGTCGCCGACGGTGTTCATGCCGTCCATGAGCGGCCCTTCGATTACGTCGAGCGAGCGGGTCGATTCCAGTCGCATCTCTTCGGTGTCTTCGATGATGTGGTCGGTGATGCCTTTGACGAGGGCGTGTGACAGCCGCTGGGCGACGGGAAGCGTGCGCCATTCGGCGATGGCGGCCTCATCGTCGGCCTTGTTTTGGCCGCGCACGGATTCTGCCATTTCCACCAGGCGGTCGGTTGCGTCGGGGCGGCGATTGAACAGCACATCTTCGACGCGGAGCAGGAGTTCGCTTTCGATGTCGTCGTAGATGGCAAGCTGGCCGGCGTTGACGATGCCCATATCCATCCCAGCGGCGACGGCGTGGTACAAAAAGGAGGCGTGCATCGCTTCGCGGACGATGTTGTTGCCGCGAAAGGAGAAGGACAAATTGCTTACCCCGCCGCTGATGCGGGCGTAGGGCAAGTTGGCTTTAATCCAGCGGACGGCTTCTAAATAGTCGATGGCGTATTCGTTATGCTCTTCTAATCCGGTGGCGACGGCGAAGATGTTGGGGTCGAAGATGATGTCTTGGGGCGGGAAATTGGCTCCGGTTGTGAGCAGATGGTAGGCGCGTTGACAGATTTCGATTTTGCGGGCGAGGGTGTCAGCTTGGCCGTCTTCGTCGAAGGCCATGACGATAACGGCCGTTCCATACCGTCGCGCCAGCCGTGCATGTTTCAAAAATTCAGCCTCCCCCTCCTTCATGCTGATGGAATTGATGATCGATTTGCCCTGCACACATTTCAATCCTGCTTCGATGACCGACCATTTGGACGAATCGATCATGATTGGCACACGGGCGATGTCGGGTTCGGCGGCGATGAGATTGAGGAAGCGCACCATCACCTCTTCGCCATCCAGCAAGCCATCGTCCATGTTGATGTCGATGATTTGCGCCCCATTTTCGATTTGTTGACGGGCGATTTT
>CAYSDT010000034.1:10576-13088 GCA_964429835.1 uncultured Ardenticatenaceae bacterium
ACACGCGGCGCAATCCCTTCTACGGCTTCGGCGAAGGCGCGGATGTGCATGGGGGTTGTGCCACAACAGCCGCCGACGATATTGAGGAAGCCCTCTTGTGCCATCGCCCGTAAGACGGGAACCATGTCGTCCACGTCTTCGCTAAAGCCGCCGAACCCATCGGGCAGGCCGGCGTTGGGGTAGAAGCTGATGAAGGTGTCGGCCATGTCGGCGATGGCGGTGATGTAGGGGCGCAAGGTGGCGGGGCCGAAGGAGCAGTTCATGCCGATGACGAGCGGCTGCGCGTGGGCGATGGAGGTGTAGAACGCTTCCATCGTTTGGCCGGAGAGGGTGCGGCCGCTTGCGTCGGCGATGGTGCCGGAGATCATGAGTGGGATTTCGCGCCCCATCTCTGCGAAGACGGTTTGAATGCCAAAAACGGCCGCTTTTGCATTCAGCGTGTCGAAAATCGTTTCGATCAGCAGGATGTCCGCGCCGCCATCCATCAATCCCCTTGCTGATTCGGCGTAGTAGGCGGCGATTTCGTCGAAGGTGACGGCGCGGTAGCCGGGGTCTTCGACGCTGGGGGAGAGGGAGAGCATTTTGTTGGCGGGCCCCATCGAGCCAGCGACGAAGCGCGGGCGGGCGGGGGTTGCAACTTCGTCGCACGCTTCGCGGGCGATTTCGGCGGCGCGACGGTTCATTTCGTAGACGTGGGCTTCCATTTTGTATTCTGCTTGGGAAACGGCCGTTCCGTTGAAGGTGTTGGTCTCTACGATGTCCGCGCCTGCTTCCAGATAGGCGAGGTGGATCGCTTTGATGATGTCGGGGCGGGTGAGGTTGAGGACTTCGTTGTTGCCGAGGATGTCGGCGGGGTGGTCGGCGAAGCGGTCGCCGCGATAGCCTGCTTCGTCGAGTTGGTACGTTTGGATGAGTGAACCCATCGCGCCGTCAAGGACGAGGATGCGTTGTTGGAGTTGTTGTTTGAGGAGGTTGGTTTGGTTGTGCATAGGGTTTCCGTGAAGAGATTAGAGATTAGGAGAGTGGAGATTTTTTTGTCCACATCTTGTTGTAAATTTTGTCAGGTGGGGAGTGTATAACGGCCGTTTTGTGGTGTCAAGATGGGAAACGGCCGTTGGGCTTGTGATGACAACGAATTGGGAAAGGAGCGAATGGGAAACGGCCGTTGGGTATGACAACAACGGATTAAGGAAATGAACGGATAGAAATAACTGATCCGCAGATTACGCCGATTAACGCAGATTATGTTGTAAAAATCTGCGTTAATCGGCGTAATCTGCGGATTTTTTGATTGGGATGTGGTTCGGGAAAACGGCCGTTGGGCTGATTGGGGAATGTTTTGTTTTGAGATTGGGAGGGGGAATGGGGGGAAACGGCCGTTTGCCGCTCAAGACTGGTTCACTCTGCAAGAGTGAACCAGTCTTCGTTGTGTTTTGGGATAACGGAGTGATTTTATTCATTCGTACTCCCACAATTCCATTGGTGTTTCAAAGCATTGAGACTGAGATGGATTACTGAAAAATTGAACAAACTCCTCAATAGTTAACCCCGTAGCTTCTTCCAACGGTATATAGCGACGTTCTTTATCAAAGATTCCCCCTGTAAAATCTGTATAGTGGGTTGAATTCTCTGGTATCATCATATTTAATAATGGTAACTGGTCTGTAGTTTCATCAGCAATACACCCTGCCATGACATCGCTTTGAATATCACCATCAACTATATAATTAATTCCCATATCTTTTTGTAAATAAACTATAGTAAACCATATTATGGGAGACATCTCGCGAGGGCTATTCATAGCTGAAACCCAAATCTCGTCTGGTTGACCATACTCAGCTAAAAAGTCGGTGGCCGATGGGATACGAGCTGTTATACCAATTAATATTCCATCAGAAAAACCGTATACTATCCTAGTTGAAAAACCGCTTTCCTCTGTATATCCAAGCCCTGAAAACAAATAAACATCTCCTTCACCTTCGCCTTCATACTCATAAGTCTCAAAGTTATAGGGGGATATGGTATGTTTAATCTCGTCAATAGTTGTTGTACCAGGTATAGCTCCCCACCAACAGGGGACATCGCAAGTCATAGGGTCTGCCAATAATTCATCAACGGCCGTTTCTAATTCATCAGGTGCAAAAGTGGGCAATGGGGTTAACGTTGGAGCCGTTATCGTCGGTGTTGGCACTTCTGGCGTGGCCGTCGCTGACGCTGTGGGGATGGGAACGGCCGTTTGTGTTGCTGTTGGCGGCGGTACGGTGCTTGTTGGCATGGGTGATGGGTGGGAAACGGCCGTTTTTGTGATGGTCGGTGTGGGTGTTTCGGCTGCGCTGCATGAGATTAGGAATAAAACGGCCGTTAGGCTGAGTAGGAAATGTTTCATTTTGGCCTCCATTTTGATAATGAGGGGAGTGTATAACGGCCGTTTTGTGGTGTCAAGATGGGAAACGGCCGTTGGGGCTGTGATGACAACGAATTGGGGAAGGAACGAATGGGAAACGGCCGTTTT
>CAYSDT010000035.1:0-7387 GCA_964429835.1 uncultured Ardenticatenaceae bacterium
TCTATCTCTATCTCTATCTCTATCTCTATCTCTATCTCTATCTCTATCTCTATCTTTATTGTTTGTGTCCGCATTTATTGCAGAATTTATCGGTGTGGTCTAGCGGTTTACCGCAATTGGCGCAAAACGCTTTTTTGCCAGCCGTCTTGCCGCTTTTCGCACGGGCGATTGCCGCTTCGATGTCGTCATCAACCGCTTGCGACTCTTCGGGGAAATCGATCTGTTTGAGAACAACGGCCGTTTCTTTCACCAACGCTTCCCGTTGAAACGCATACACATCATCGGGAATTTTTTTGGTGTCGTGGTCAAATTCAAGCGCACGCAAATCGTTGATGAGTGTTGCTTTGCGGGCGAGAAGTTGTTGTTTGGGGGATAACGGCCGTTTTGGAGCAGAATCTGTCAAAAAAGGCTTGGCAACAAACAAGCCCACGACGATAAGCAATGCCAAGCCGAGTAAAATTGAAGCAATATCCATAATATATTTGTAACACGCTGTCATTCCTGTCTTCGCGGGAATGACAAAATCAAGTCATTTATTTGATCAAACTTCTAATAATGGCATCCAGTTGCGCCGCGCTCATCGGGCCAAGCTGAACATGACGAATGATTCCTTCTTGATCGATGATGAAGGTTTCTGGTACGCCAGTAATCTCGTATTCTTCGGCACCATCGCCGCCAAGATCGGGGGCATTGGGATAAGTGATACCGAACTCTTCCAGATATTCGATAGATCTCGGCTCAACATCCACATGGGCAATACCCAAATAAATCACGCCGTCATCCTCGTATTTTTTCCAACTCGCTTCCATATCTCTGGCTTCAATGCGACATTCAACGCACCATGAAGACCAGAAATTAAGAATGACGACATTGCCGCGCATCTCTTCCAACGTGGCTGACTCACGTCCTTCCCATTCGTACCCATCAAAGAATTGTAAATCCAAATTGGGTGCAACTTCACCAGCTTCGGGGCGGGTTTCTGTGCTTTTCAACAAGCCAAATCCCAGCAAAGCCAACAGGGAGATCACAGCCACCCAAACGGCTGCCGATCCCCATGAAAATGGCTTTTTTTGCGGAACTTCTTCTGTAATATCTTCTGTTTCACTCATAATGCGATGTGAGCAGCGAATGGCGAGTAGCGAGTAAAACACTCGCCACTCGCAAACTCGCAAAACTCGCTACTTGTTCAATTCTCTCTCAACTTGGGCGATGTAATCATCGTCTGATGGGGGGGCGGGTGGTGCAGAAACGGCCGTTTCCCCACCATTCTCGTCGTCATCCTCATCATCCATACGCAAATTTTTCATAAAGCGGACAAAGAAAATACCACCGATAACCACAGCGGCCACTGGCATAATCCACAATAGCAAATTCAATCCTTCACGCGGCGGTGTTGATAACACACGACCACCATATTGCTCGGCAAAATAATCATACACATCCTGCTCTGTCTCGCCTTGCGCCAATTTACTGCGAATGACTTCGCGCCAGTCGGCGCACGCTTGCGTTTGGCACACATCCAACGGTGTCGATTCGCAAACGGGACAGTATACCTCTCTGGCGATCTTGTTCACTTCGTCGGCCGTCACCTCGCGCACTTCTTCATCGTCTGACGGTGGAGGAGTGCTGTCTTGGGCGAGGGTAGTTGTCGCCATGCTGAAAAGGAAAATGCTTAAAAGGAGTAGGATTGTTTTTTTCATGAAGCACTTACCTCGTGTCTGTCTGTAGCGGGGATTGATGGGGCGGAAACGGCCGTTACCCGCTTCTTTTCACGCGCATCAGGCCACGCCGCAATCATCGTACCAAATATAAAAATGTAACCGCCAGCCCACACCCAATTCACCATCGGGTTCAAATAGATGCGAACCGTCGCCATTGAAGCCGATGTCGGCTCCCAATTGACCAACAGCACATAAAAATCTTCCCAAATCGTTGAACGTACATCGGGAATGGTCATTGGCTGTCCAGAGCGCGTATACAACTCCGTGCGCGGATGGATGGTCTGAACTAACTTACCTTTGTAATACACTTCGGCCGTTGCTTCGGTAATGATCAGATCGTCCGCACCAGGATACCGTTCCACCCCTTGAAAGATCATCTCATAATTACCGAGCGTAACCGAGTCACCCGTTGTCATCTGAATTTGCGTCTCTTGCTGGAACATCTCAATGCCGATGATGCCGAACGCCATCACCAGCACACCCACATGAATCCAATAACCACCATAACGCCGCCGATTACGTCCCATCAAATGGAAGAAAGCGGAGAATGGGTTTTCACCCCGTTTCATACGCGCCCGCGTTCCCTTGTAGAACTCAAGCAACGTCAAAATCATGGAGAAAACGATAATCCAAACGCCCAATAGTGCCGTCCACAATGTTGCTGTTCCCATGATGTACAATGCCGCCACAAAAATAGTGGAAGCGACGGACGGCCATATCAGGGACATGCCAATACGCTTTGGACTGGTTTTGTACCACATTGTCAATGGCGCAACGCCCATCAATAAGAGCAGTGCCATGAACAATGGTGCCAACGCTTTTTCATACACTGGCGGCCCCACAAACCCTTGCTCGCCTGTAAACAGCGCGGAAACGATGGGGAAGTTGGTAAAGAAGAACACAATCGCCAAAATCGCTAAAAAGAGGAAATTGTTATACAAAAAGGCGGCTTCGCGTGACCAAAAAGAGCGTAACTTATCTTCCGATGCCAGCATATCCTTGCGCTTGTTCACCCAATAGGTCGAAAAGATGAACATGAAAGCGATGAAGGCGAAAAACAGCGGCCCAATCGCCGATTGTGCAAAGGAGTGTACCGATGAAATAACGCCGCTTCGTACCAAAAATGTGCCATAAATAACCAACAAATAGGTCAAAATGACGAGGAACATATTCCACATTTTGAACATATTCCGTTTTTCCTGAATCATAACTGAGTGCAGGAAGGCTGTACCAGCCAGCCACGGAATGAGGGACGCATTTTCAACGGGGTCCCATCCCCAATAGCCGCCCCAACCGAGAACGTCATACGCCCAACGGCCGCCCAGAATTAGTCCCAAGCTCAAAAACAGCCAAGCGACTAACGTCCAGCGACGGGTTGTACGAATCCATGAATCGTCCAGTTTGCCCGCCATCAACGCCGCCATCGCAAAGGTGTACGGCACGATGAAGCCCGTGAAGCCCAAATACAACATCGGCGGATGAATAATCATGCCCGGATGACGCAATAAGGGGTTCAGCCCGTTACCATCAATGGGAATTCCATCTAATTTTACGAATGGGTTTTCCACCACGATGGAGATAAACAGGAAGAATATCTGCGTGAAACTGATGACGATGAGCGCGTAAGGAATCAACTCGCGCTGTTTGCCCCATTTGCCAATCATAACAGCGGCGGTGAACAGGGCTAACAGCCAGTTCCAGAACAGCAGCGAACCCGCTTGCCCGCCCCACAACGCTGAAACTTTCAAATAAGTGGGCATATCAATGCTGCTGACACGCCACACATATTCAATTTCAAAATTATTCTGCAAAATCAGAATGATGAGAAAAACGGACGCGAGGGTAAGCAACGGGAAGATGGCGATGGTTGCATTACGCGCACTTTTAATCCAGCGTTCATCATCAATTGATTTGCCGTACCATGCGGCTGAGGCTGAGAAAATAGCCAGAAGCATAGAAAAAAGGAGGGCTAAATAGCCAACATCTTCAATCATTGAGCATCTCCATCTGGATGGCCTTCGGGGTCTAATTCTTCATAGCGGGTGGGGCATTTGAGCATCAACCCGCCGGGATTGGAGTAAAACGTGCCTGTTTCATCCGCTTGCCCTTCTATAAGTGCCTGTGCGTCTTGCTGCAACAGGTCGGGCATTGGTTCGTTTAGGGCAATAATATGCAACCGTTGACCTGGGTTTTTGCTGTCATCCGCAATGTCAAATTCAAGCCGCGAGTTATTGGCATCAATTTGGATAAACTCAATGCTGTCACCTAAAACCATGCCAGCCACGCGCAAATCGCGTCCTGTCAGGCGGGTTTGTTCTGCGTAAAATTCGTCAACAGTTTTGTAAAGTTGGGTGTTGCCGCTAGCGGCATTGACGACAAGAAAGACAACGGCTGCTAGTAACAGCGCACCGCCGACGGCAAATTTCAGACGGTTATTTTTACCGTCATTTTCGCTGAATTCGGACTCATTTGTCCATGTTGTATCAGCCATAATAGATTCTCCAATTTTATGTAAGTCAAGTCTGCAAACTTGACCTACCCAGCAACAATCGGCTGGTAAACATGTCGTAATTCTGATGGGGACTCGACATCTACAATCGCTTCTTGAATAGCATATAACGTATCCACATCATTGATTTTACGAATTTCTGATAATAATTCTAACCCTTTTGCGCCAAACTTTAATTGCAAGCCCATTTTGACACCATTAAGCAAGCCTCGCAAAGTGGCCTGTTGCCCCTGCTCCAGCCCGTCTTCAATTCCTCTTTCCATTCCTTTTTGAAATCCAATGCGTTCCGCGTTTGTCACATAAGTCATTTTATATACCTCTTCATATTCAGTTATATCTGCTGTCAGCCTTTCTTCCATATCTCGCGGTAAAGCCATCATCCAATCTATATAACGGTAAAGTGATAAAATTCTTTGCTTACTGTATCCACGTTTGTATAATAATTTTGTTAGGTGAAATTTTATTTTGTAGCGTGCGTCTGCTTGATTGTGCGTCGCTTTTGTTTGCAGATGGGCTAACACCACGATGGCAAACGGATTATCGCTTGCTTCCAACTCTGCAATATCGTAATCCAGTAGTTTTGCGGTGGCAAAATCAAACTGCACTTTTGTACCCCATAACGCTGTTTCGTAATGGTTTGGCTGCCACGTTTTGCTTTCATCGGCATATATGGCGAATGTTGCCACTTTACGGCCGTATTTATCAGCGATATTATGGTTATATGTAAACATGCGTTTGGCAAAGTGCGTTTCGTGCTGACTTTGCACATCCACATGCGCCATCACCCATGTTTCCTCTCCAGATTTGCGATAAACCTGTGCTAGTTTATCAACGTATAATCTGCCACTGTCGGAGTCACGGACTATTTTTTGCAACTCTTTATCCAGAAAAGTATGCCCTTTAGACCAGTCGATATCGGCGTGGACATTTGGAAAGAAAAATAGGAAGAATTCTTCAAAGTATTCTTCAATCGCCTCTTTCCAAGGGCCGTCATATTCTGTGAGGGTTGTTTTTGATTTTTTGCTCATTTAATGCAAACTTGACCTACTCTTCTTCCTCATACGCTTCCAGCGCATCAGCCTTTTCTTCGAGGATGGCGAGGGCGCGGTCAGCGAACTCATCGGGGACGGCAACGTAGCCGCTGCCGAGTAAACCAACTGTTAATCCCATCGTGCCGCCGGCACTTTCTTGCCAGGCGCGGACGGGAATATCATTGGCATTTAGACGACCAGCAATAATCTGTGCTTCTTGTAAACCAAAGGTTTTTGCTACCACTTCCCACTTAATTTCGTCTGTCATTTGTTGTTCCTCTCTGCTAACTTAATGTAGGCGTGCGGCCTTGTGCCAGCCCTTTTTCTACTCATTCTAAGGGCGACCACAAGGGTTCGCCCCTACTCGATTTGTACATATTTTAATAGCAACCTAGAGTATAAACTGTTCTATTCTTATGTCCATAGCCAACCATCATCCGTTCATCTGCGAACGTCATATGTACAAGGTGATGGATGTCACAGGCCATTTGGCCTATGCCCGACACGCGGTTTAAGGAACGAGGATTAATAAGGCTTTACTAAAAAAGGTGTCAAAACCAAAAAGTTGACCTTTTTTCAGTGGACTCGTCACCACAATTTATGTTGAAACGGCCGTTGGCATTGCTGTGATCAAGCGGACATGCTGGTTAGATCATGTTTTTAGACATGCCACTTCTATCAAATAAGAATAAATTGCTTCATTCCCCATGAAAAACAAAGCAATTTGCCCCTTTTTTCTTGGCTAGATACATGGCCTTATCAGAAAAATCCATCAAATCGGCGATAGTATCACCATCATCAGGGCATATTGCAACGCCGATGCTTAATGAGACATTTATATCATGCTCTTTGATGAGCATTGGTTCATTCACAGTTGCAGAAATGCGTCCTAATATCTGTCTGACATCTTTGTCGCTGTCTATCCCCGCTAAAATAATTAAAAATTCATCCCCACCCAATCTGATGAGGGAGTCTTCTTCTTTGATGAATAAATGAATACGATGAGCGATTTCTTTAAGAACGCGATCACCAGTAGAATGTCCAAAGGTATCATTTACATATTTGAATCCATCAACATCTGCAAAACAAATTGCGCTCGCTATATGATGACGATGCGCTATAGCAATCACATTGTTAAAACGCTCGTTCAAAAGATTTCTGTTTGGTAATCCTGTCAGGTAATCATAAGTAGCCATTGATTTTAGTTTATCTTTATGGCTGTTCATTTCATTAACAAGTGTGCCAACGATGAGAACCAGGAAAATATGCGAAAGGATAAAGAAATTCAAATCAACAATGTTGCCAACAGAATCTCCTGCATCAAATACACCTATTCCAAGATAGGAGGAATATAAAGCTACGAACGAAATAGTAATTATTGCACTGTAGGCCAGAGCGATATTTTTATAAAATGTTAACAAAACAACTAAGGGCATTGTTAAGCTCATCAATATAGATAAGCTGTTTATGGGGAAGGCAACCAGAGTAACATAACTCATCAAACCGAAGCCAGCGACATATGAGACCACCTCTGCAAATTTCAGGGTTTTATAATTAGCATAAAGGAGCAACAGATAAGGTGTTAACAGAAACTGTCCCATTATATTACCGAACCACCAAGATAATGTATTTCCCAAGTAATTGGATTGGCTAGAAATTGAGAACAAAACCAAAACGAGGTTGCCGAGTATTGCACTGACTGGCTGTATGACAATGGTAATGATGAAAAGTAGTCCCATTACATCTTTTAGGCTTGTGAGTTCTCGGTTTAGGTTAAAACGGTCGAATAATGCAAGCCCAATGATGGCCTGAAAGCTGTTTATTACAGAAATACACAGGGCGGGGAACTCTGCCATGCCTGAATATGAAGCCAGTAAAAACTGTCCTATAAATATACCCGGCCAGATATTTTTGCCATATATGAGTATGGCTGCTAATGCGAAGCCCTCTGGTAAAAAATATACAATCGTTACAATGATATTTTCTTGTGAAACCAGAAAGCTTATCTCTCCTGCAATAAAATAAACTATGGCTAGAATGATGATTTTGAATATATCCAAGAAAATTTGAGAGAAGGGGAGCTTTAAGATTTTTGCCGTCATAATAACCACTCTTTTTGATAGAAA
>CAYSDT010000035.1:7487-12673 GCA_964429835.1 uncultured Ardenticatenaceae bacterium
CTTACAGATGACGCTACTGAAAAAACCTATTGACGATAAAAACTGAATATGTTTGCAAATGACGGCATTACCCGTTTCTGTGAAACACGATCAAGTACATACTGGTAGAAACTTCCACTTTTTTCGTTGCCTCTGCAACCGTCATAAAACTATTCCAAGCGGTTTTGCCTTCTTCAGTCGGAATTAAATAAATTCTCATTCCTAAGCGTCTAGTTTACGAAGGCGTTCCCACGCGGGCAGGTCTTTATCCATATCAGTCTCTTTCGACTGTAGAACCTGTCGCATTTCTATAATTTGGTCGCGCAAAACGGCCGCTTTTTCAAATTCCATATCCCGTGCGGCAGCTTGCATCTGCTTTTCAAGCTCAGAGATGAGCTGGGTGAGTTCAGAAGTTGGGAGGGAAACGGCCGTTACATACCCACCCTTCCCCTCAGCCACCATCACCCCCTCTTCCTCAAGAATATCTTCCGTCAAATCATGCACATCTTTGATGATGTTGCGCGGCTCAATTCCGTGTTCCTTATTGTACGCCGCCTGCACTTCACGCCGCGCATCCGTCGTGGCGATGGATCGCGCCATCGACCCCGTGATCTTGTCCGCGTACATGATTACTTTGCCTTCAACATTTCGCGCCGCACGACCAATTGTCTGCGTCAACGCCGTTTCCGACCGTAAGAATCCTTCCTTATCTGCATCCAAAATGGCGATGAAGCCGACTTCGGGCAAATCCAGCCCTTCACGCAACAAGTTAATGCCCACGATGACATCGTAAATGCCCACGCGCAAATCACGCAGAATCTCCGTGCGCTCAATCGTCTTCACTTCGGAGTGGAGATACTGCACTTTCACCCCCGCTTCCAACAGATAATCGCTCAAATCTTCGGACATGCGCTTGGTTAGGGTGGTGACTAATGTGCGCTGATTTTTGGCTGTGCGCTTCCGAATTTCACTCAGTAAATCATCCACCTGCCCTTTCACTGGCCGAATTTCTATCTCTGGGTCAAGAATACCCGTCGGCCGAATGACTTGATGCACCGTGCGCTGAGAATTTTCCTTTTCATACGGGCCAGGCGTGGCCGTCGTCATAATCACCTGATTGATTTTGCCGTCGAACTCTTCAAAATCAAGCGGCCGATTGTCCAGCGCACTCGGCAGACGGAAGCCGTAATCGACCAACGTCTGCTTGCGGCTGCGGTCGCCTTTGTGCATCCCGCGCACTTGCGGAAGGGTCATATGGCTCTCATCAACCACCAGTAAAAAGTCGGAGGGGAAGTAGTCGAGCAGCGTCCACGGCGGTTCACCTTTCTCTCTTCTATCCATGTGGCGACTGTAATTTTCAATGCCTGATGTGAACCCGACTTCGCGCAACATCTCCAAATCGAACATGGTGCGCTGTTCGATGCGTTGCGCTTCCAACAGCATATTACTCTTCTTGAAGAAGCCGATGCGCTCGCTCAATTCGGTCTCAATATCGTTGATGGCGGCCGCTAAATTGTCCTCATCGGTGATGAATTGGGTGGCGGGAAAAATCTCGATTTTTGTCATGTCGCGCACAATCTCGCCCGTGAGGGGGTCAACTTCGGTGATGCGCTCCACTTCATCGCCCCAAAATTCGATGGAGTATGCCGTGTCGGCGTAGGCGGGAAAAATTTGTAACGTATCGCCGCGTACACGGAAAACGCCGCGCCTTAATTCCAAATCGTTGCGGTCGTAACGGATGTTGACGAGATGGCGCAAGAGCATGTCGCGACGATACTGCTTGCCGCGCTCGATGGTGACGATGACTTTGCCCCATGTTTCGGGGCTACCCGTGCCGTAAATGCAGGAAACGGAGGCGACGATGATGCTGTCGCGGCGACTGAGCAGATTTGCCATCGTTTTCAGGCGCAATCGCTCAATTTCTTCGTTGATTTGGCTCTCTTTTTCGATGAAAAGGTCGCGGCGGGGGACGTATGCTTCGGGTTGGTAGTAGTCGTAGTAGCTGACGAAGTAGGAGACGGCGTTGTTGGGGAAAAAGTCGCGGAATTCGGCGTACAGTTGGGCGGCGAGGGTTTTGTTGTGCGCCATAATCAGCGTGGGGCGTTGGGTTTGCTGAATGACGTTGGCGATGGTGAATGTTTTGCCTGTTCCCGTCGCGCCGAGAAGGGTTTGCAGGCGTTCGTCGGCGTTTAATCCTTCGACTAATTGGGCGATGGCGTTGGGCTGGTCGCCTGTGGGTTGGAAGTCGGATTTTAGTTGGAAGTCGGTCATATTGTTGGTGGTGGAAGTGCAAGGCACAGGGCAGAAGATATTTGTTTATGTAGAGCCGTGCGCCCTGTGCCACGCACTTATGTATAAAAAAAGCCTTGCCATGAGTTGGCGAGGCTTTTTGAAAATGGTGGGCGCAGAGGGACTCGAACCCCCGACCTCACGGATGTGAACCGTGCGCTCTAACCAGCTGAGCTATGCGCCCCAAACAAGACGGGGATTATAGCGGAGTGCGGGGCATGTGCAAGGGGGGGCGAGTGGCGAGTTAGGGCAATCACATGAACGGGAATTTGAGTGCATTCTTGAATCCATCGGTTGAAAACCGATGTCTGACACAAAAAACGCGCTGAAAGCGCGTTGAGGACAGCCCGCTTTCAGCGGGCTTTGCCTATCAGTCATCGGTTTTTAACCGATGCTGTGCTTCATGTGATTGACCTGTGTTAGGAAATAAGATGCTTACACACATAGTTTGGCTGTGGTATACTCGCTAACGGTGAAAATTGGACGGATAAACGGCCGTTTTCCTAAATCATTCAGATGGCTCTACTGAAAAAAGGTGTCGAAACCAAAAAGTTCAACTTTTCGTCTCGACAGGATTTGCACCTTGATGGGCAAAAGTTGAACTTTTTTCAGTGAAATCATTCAGACGCACCGCATTTCGCAAATACGGTGCATTAAGACCCGCTGTAATCATGTTATGTGGAGGTTTTTGTGACAACAGATCGCACCCGATTTGAAGATGCTCTCAATAAAGGGCATTCGTATAGCTGGGATCAACGCTGGGAAGAAGCGATAGCATCGTTTGAAATTGCCGTGCAAGAAAATCCAAAGGAGCCAGCTCCTTACGCGGGATTGGGAATGGCGTACCAAGAATCAGATAAGTTTGCCGAAGCGTTAGACAATTACAAATTAGCTGCCCGTTACTCACGAGGCAACATCATTTATCTGCGTAAAGTCGCCGCCATGCAGGAACAGCTAGATCGTAAAGAAGAAGCTGGCAAAACATACATGGCAATTGGGGAGATGGAACTTGGTCGTCGTAATTTAAAAGAGGCGATGACAAATTGGCAGCACGCGGTCAAACTTGATCCTGATTTACTGCGAGCGCATCAACGATTAGCCACCATTTACCAACGACAAAAAGATTTGCACCCTGCGATTAAGGAATATCTGGAAATTGCCAGAATTTTGCAGGCGCAAGGCGAAAATGATAAAGCGTTGAAAGCGTGTAAACTTGCACAACAGTTAGCCCCCCGCGACCGACGAATTTTAACGGCAATTGAAAAAATCAGGCAAGGTACACCGTTACGCGGAAGCGGACCACTACTTAATTTGGAGCAAGCTAGTCAGAAAAAATCAACAGGCATGTTGACGCGCATGATTGGCGGCGATGAGAAAGAGGAAGAAACGGCCGTTCCTGTACAAGATGCCCGCCGCCTCGCCATGTCCGAACTTGCAGGCGACCTTTTTTCCGATGATGAGACCGCTGAAACAGATATGGATCAGCTTCAGCGGGATAATTTCATCAGCAAAGCACTGGATTACCAACAGCGCGGCATGGTCAACGATGCCATCGCCAATTATGAGCCAGCCATGCAGATTGGCGCGGACAGCCCCGCCATCCATTTCAACATCGGCATTCTCTACCAAGACAAACTCCGCTTTGAAGAAGCCATCACCCACTTGGAACGGTCTGCAAAAAGCCATGATTATCGTTTGGCAAGCTGCTTTGCGTTGGGCGAATCCTATCGCGCACGCGGACGCAGTGACAAAGCGGTTGAGAATTTCATTGAAGTATTGAAAATCGTCGATCTAGGCACAGTCCAGCATGGGCAAGCTGACCGCCTGATTGAACTATACGAAAATCTTGCCGACAGCCTTGTGACCGGCGGCAAGCGTGAACAAGCAAGCAGTTTTGCCAATGCGCTGGTTGATTTCTTGAGCAAACGCGGCTGGGAAGATAAAGCGTTACAAGCGCGTGATCGATTGGATACTATTTCTGATGCAGGTATTATGATTTTGGGCGATGTATTGACATCTGGATCAGAGCATGTGCTTGAAGCGTTATATCTCAGTCAGGAGTATACCCGACGCGGGATGTTTAATACGGCCGTTGAAGAGACTTACCACGCCATTCAAATGTCGCCCAATTACCTGCCCGCGCACATTCAGCTAGGCGAGATTTTGGGGAGACAAGGGCGTAGTGAAATTGCCGCCAAAAAATTCACGGCCGTTGCCGAAACATTCATTGTGCGTGAAGACATCAATGGCGCAATCATCGCTTACGAGCGCGTGTTGGACATGATGCCGCTGGATGTGCCAACCCGTTTGCGCTTGATTGAACTACTGAAAGGGCGCGGTCAAATTGACCGTTCGCTAGAGCATTATATGTCGATTGGTGAGTCGTATTACCAATTAGCACGCACGGGCAAATCGCGTGAGACGTATAAAAAAGCGTTAAAATTAGTGCCACGAGCGACGGACGAGCAAGCGTGGAGAATCCGCTTTTTGCAGGCGATTGCTGATATTGACATGGAGCAATTCGATTGGAAGCGGGCGTTGGTTGGCTATAAAGAGTTGCGCCAATTGAACCCTGATGATGAGTGGATTGCCATCACGTTGGTCAGTTTGTATTATCGTACAGGACAAAAAATCAGTGCGGTGCGTGAACTGGACATCTACATGAAGCAGTTGGTGCGTGCTGGGCGCAGCAATAAGGTGCTGGGTATTTTAGAAGATATGATTCAGCGTCAACCAGCAGATTCGAACTTGGCGGAGCGGCTGTATAAGTTGTATTTACAACAAAATCGCAAAGAAGACGCGCTGAAAGTGCTGGATGGATTAGGCGAGGCGCAGTTGGAAGAGGGGGACTCGGATGGGGCAAGAGTTACCATCCAGAAAATTTTAGGTCTAGACCCGCCAAATGCGGAGAGTTACGA
>CAYSDT010000036.1:0-1202 GCA_964429835.1 uncultured Ardenticatenaceae bacterium
GCCCGATTGTCTCTTCGGGGGTGGTTGTGGGAAAGCGCGTTTCAGCGCGAATATCGTCTGGCCCAGTGCCAACCGCGCAGACGAATTTTGTCCCGCCCGCTTCAATACCGCCAAAAACGGCCGTTATATTTTTGCCACCATGAGGCATCGCCTACCGCGTCTCCGTCACTTTCAACAAGCCGCGCGGCTTATCCACATCAAAATCGCGCACATTGGCAAGGTGCATCGCCAACAGTTGGCCGGGAACAATGCTCAACAACGGCGACACCCACTCTGGCACAGCCACAGGCAAACGGAATGCCGTCCGCCCCATCGCCAACATTTCCGCATCGTCACTAATGGCGATGATTTCCGCCCCACGCGCTTTCAACTCGGCCGCAAACGTCTTCATTTCAGGCAACATCACCCCCGACGGCGCGATGAGAATTGTCGGGAACGCTTGCTCCACGACGGCGACGGGGCCGTGCATAAAATCGGCACTGCTGTACGGCTCGGCCATCACATAGTTCAATTCCTTGATTTTCAGTGACAATTCAAACGCGGTCGCATAATTAAACCCGCGCCCAATCACCGCGCAGACGCGCATGTACCGATACCGTTCGGCGGCGATGGCGATCTGGGGCGACAAGGCCAGTGTTTGCTCCATTTGCGTGGGAATTTGGCGCAACACGTCCACCATCGCCTCGTCTTCGGCGGCGATGGCACTGAGCAGGGCGATGGCCGCCAGCGAAGTTGTGTACGTTTTTGTGGCGGCGACGGATTGTTCTAATCCAGCGCGGAGGTTGATGATGTAAACGGCCGTTTTTCCCAAATCAGAATCGGGCGTGTTCGTAATCGCCACCGTTAATGCCCCCTGTCGCCGCCCCTCCGCCAGCACGGAGACAATATCAGGGCTTTTGCCGCTCTGACTGATGCCGATGATCAGCGCGTTTTCGTAGCGCGGCGGCGTATTGTAGATGCTGTGCAAACTGGGCGTTGCCAGCATCACGGGCAGCCGATTAACTGCGCCAAACAGGTATTTGGCATACCGCCCCGCGTTATCGCTCGTCCCCCGCGCCGCAATGACGACATGGGTGATGTTGCGCTTCTTGATTTCGGCCGTAATCTGACGGATATTGGCCTCTTCTTGCATTAAAAAAGCAGCCAAAACATCTGGCTGCTCGTGGATTTCTTGGTATAAAAGTGTGTTCTCTATTTTCATA
>CAYSDT010000036.1:1302-8738 GCA_964429835.1 uncultured Ardenticatenaceae bacterium
CGACTTCAAGCGCAAACAGGCCGTCTTCACCAGTAACGGCCGTTTTCCGCCCTTCTCTAATCCCGTTCACAAACTCATCAACCATCGCCTGATTCATATCTGATCCCCAATACGCCCACTGGTTGCCCGATGGCTTTTGCTGATGCACGTTCAAATTTTGACTAAACGCATCCAGCACCGTCAAGCCCCGTTCGCTGACGATTTCCATCGTCAAACCGCCCCATGTCGGGTAGTTGAGCGGTTTGCTCCAACTGCTGTCAATCGTCATGAACAGGCCATCGGCGTATTCCAACATCACCAGCCCGCCCGTCTCCACGTCAACGGTATCGGCGTGCATAATGCGATTGGATTGAGCGTAAACGGAGGCCAAATCGCGGCCGAAAAGCCAGTTAAAAATGTCAGCCAGATGGACGATATGATCCATCATCGCCCCGCCGCCAGCCAATTCTTTGTCCACAAACCATTCACGGTGGGCGATGGGCATTTGCCCTTGATTGGTCGTGTTTAAGCAGTAGATTTCGCCTAAATCGCCCGCGTCCAGCCGTGCTTTTAGCTGTTGCAACGGTGCGCTGAAGCGCATCGGGAACGCAGTCATTAAAATTACGCCCGCGTCGCGGCAGGCGGCGATGATGGCGTGGGCATCTTCGCGGGTAGTCGCCAACGGCTTTTCGCAGAGGACGTGAACGCCCGCCGCCGCCGCCATTTCCACAAGCGGGCGATGGTTTGCGTTTTCGGAGCAAATCAACACGCCATCCGGCTTTTCGGCCAGCAATGCTTCATAGCTGGGGAAAAGATGGGCATCGAATTGGTCAGCATATTTCTGTCCGCGCTCGGCGTTATCGTCGGCAATGCCGATCATTTCCACGTCAGGAATGGCGCGTAAATTGCCGATGTACGCTTCGGCGTGTAAATGGGCAAAGCTCATTATTCCAATTTTTATCCGAGATGAGGGGCGGGGGAGCGGGGAAGCAGGGGCGTGAGGGAGCGGAGAGTATTGGGAAAACACTCTCCCCTGCCCCTCATCTCCCCTGCCCCTTATCGCCACAGGCTTTCCTGTTTGTGCGGATTGAATGGCGGCGAGGGCAATTTGGAGTGCTTTATACCCATCAACGGCCGTTACCCGCACGTCCCCATCATTTTCCAAACAATCATAAAATTCTTTGATTTGAGTAGTGTATGGACTTTCATCAAGGGGGCTGCTGGGCAGCGGCACATCGGGCGCATCTGCGCCGCGCTCGTGTAAATGGGTGCTAATCGCCGCCATTTGCCCCGAATCAAACTGGATGAGGCCGTTATCGCCTGCAATTTCTAACTGTGTGCGAAACATCGGCGGCGGATACGCCCACGAGCCTTCGATATGCGAAATCGTGCCATTTTCATGGGTAAGAATTGCCAAACCGTGATCAACATCTGCATTTGATTGAGTATTTCTAATCGTTTTGGCGTACACCTGTACCACCTCACCGCCAACCCACCGTGCATAATCAAAATCATGGATCATCAAATCGAGCATCATCCCGCCCGATTTTTCAAAATCGACAAACCAGTTATCTTGCGCTTTTTTAGGTTGGAATGAGCCGCGTTTTAAGCGAATAACGGCCGTTTTCCCCACTTCCCCACTCGCCACTTTTTGCTTTGCCAACGCATACTCAGGAAAGAAGCGCACCACATGAGCGACGAGTAGTTTTACGCCCGCCGCGTCGCACGCTTCCATCATTTCCTGCGCTTGCGCCAGCGTGCGAGCCAGCGGCTTTTCGCAGACAACGTGCTTACCCGCCGCCGCCGCTTGCAGCACCATTTCGTGATGCAGATGGGTGGGCGTACAAACGTCCACCACGTCTACATCGGCTAACATGCTGTCTAAATCGGGATAGATTTGGCCGCCGTATTGGGTTTGGAGAGAAACGGCCGTTTCTTCATCCTTCGACACAAAACCAGCAAGCACCGCAGGCGTATCCGCCCACCCCGCCGCGTGTGTCTGCCCCATAAATCCTGTACCTACAATGCCAACGCGCATAAAAAAACTCCTTTCTCTGTCTCTATCTCTCGCCTCTGTCTACTTCACCGCCCCAGATGTAATTCCGCGAATCAACTGCCGCGAGAAGATTAGATATAAAATCAAAACAGGAATCATTGCCAGCGAGAGGGAAGCGAGAACCGCGTTCCAATCGCTTACGAATTGGCCTAAGAATTGTTGCGCTCCCAGCGTCACCGTCTTTGTCGATTCGCCCGGTGCCAAAATCAGCGGGAACCATAAATCATTCCAGATTGGAATCATCACGAAGACGGCTACGGTAGCAACTGCGGGACGCACAAGCGGCAATACCAGCCCAAAAATGCGATATTCAGTTGCCCCATCGACCCGCGCCGCCTCTTTTAGCTCGCGGGGGACACGCTGCATAAATGTCTGCAATACAAAAATCGCCAACGGCAGCCCTTGCGCCGTGTACACCAAAATCAGGGCGGTCAGGGTATTGACTAATCCCATCGAAGAGATTAGTCGCAAAATGCCGACTGTGCCTAGCCGAATGGGGATCATAATGCCCAATGCCAAGTACACGCCCAACAGCGGATTGCCGGGAAATGGATACTCTGACAGCGCAAATGCAGCCATCGCCCCCAACAGCAGGATTAGGAAGATGGAAACCACTGTCACCGTGAGGCTGTTCATAAAATAGGAAGGAAAGCCTGCCCGCTCCCAAACGGTTAGATACCCTTCGGTGCTGAATGTTTCGGCCGTTGGCAACATCAGCGGGTTGGCAAAAATCGCTTTGCGCGTTTTGAATGAGTTGACGATCACCAATACAATCGGGAACATGGCGATGACCAGATAGGTCAGCAAAACGGCATGGGGGACAAGTGACTCGGTGAGGAATCGTTTTATTTTCATAATTATTTTAGGAGAGACCTGACAGGTTTTCCTGCGACACTCGTGTAAAACAAGAGGTGCTGGTGAAACCTGTCAGGTCTTATCCATATTTACCCCTCGTATGCTTGAATCCGCCGTTGCCAGCCGACTAAATAAACCAGTACACCCATCAAAATGATGAGTAACATCATCGCTGCTACTGTTGCGCCCATTTCAGGGTTGCCGAGTTGCAACTGCTGACCGAAGAAGGTGCGGAAGAAGAATGTACCCATGATGTCGGTGGAGAAATTGGGGCCAGCCAACGCCCCTTTGACCATGTAAATCAGGTCGAAGGCGTTGAAGTTGGCGACAAATGTCAAAATGGCAACGATGCCGACGGTCGGTAAAATGAGCGGGAACTTGATGCTCCAGAACACCCGCCAAGCCGTCGCCCCATCGACGTAAGCGGCTTCGACCAGTTCATCGGAGATGCCTAATAGGGCGGCGTAGAACAGCATCATCGGAATGCCGATAAATTGCCAGACGGAAATGAGTGCCAGCGTGGGCAGGGCGGTGCTTTCCAGTCCCAGCCACGGCATAAAGAACTCTTCCAGACCGAAAAAGGTCATAAATCCTTCTGATATGCCCCATAATGGGCTGAGGATTAACTGCCAAATGAAGCCAATGATGACGACGGAAAGCATGGTAGGCATGAAAAGCAGCGTGCGGTAAGTGTTCGTCCATCGCAGGGTGCGGCGGCTTAACAGCGCGGCCAGCAACAGCCCGATGGGATTTTGCACGAACATATGGATGAGGAAAAAGGTGAAATTGTTCTTTAATGCGCCCCAAAAACGAACCGACCATAGATCGTTGGTGAACAGGGTTATGTAATTCTCGAAACCGATATATTCCCCTGTTTCGCCAGAGACGAAGCTCAGTCGCAACGAATCGATCAAGGGGTAGATCATAAAAACGGTATAAATAATGACGGCTGGTGCGAGGAAAACAATGATGTGAAACGGGAATGGTTTGCGCTTTTTCTTGCGGGTTATTGGGGCTTGCATTGTGCCTCCGAAAGAAGTGGCGAGTATGCGAGTGGCGAGTGGCAAGTAAAACGGGCTTCGTCTACTTGCTACATACACACTTGCTTACTTGCTACTTTGTTACTTGTACTGGTAATTTGCCGACAAACGGCCGTTTTCCCCATAATCCATCCGCCAAAGCTTCCAGCGCGTGCGGCTGAATGCTGTAGGTACAAACATACGTCTGTGCATCAGGATAAACCGACAGATCATACGGGATACGAAGGGCAATGTTGACAGTGGGTATCCCCATCTGCAACAACACATTCGCCATCTTCGCTTGCTGTGGATTCAACGCCGCGCTGATTGTGCCGACGATTAGGAGATCGTGGTCGGAAACGGCCGTTTTCAACTTTTCAATCTCATCATCCGTCGGTTCGTGGCTGACGATAAACTCATCCACATGGGCGTGGTGTTGTCGCAACGCTTGTGCTAACGCAGGCTTGACATAAGATGACGTATCCGCTGGGGTTAAATCTTTCGGCTGGGGCATGATGGCCGCAATACGAGCCGATGGTTCCAGTTTCAGCGGCAATAAATCGGCCTCATTTCGCACCAGCGTCACCGATTGCCGTGCCACCCGCCGCGATAATGCTTGATGCGCGTCGCAGCCAATCACGTCTAAATCGGGCTGTGGTGTCGCGCTTACCCACGCTTTTAAGGCGTTAATACGGGCGATGGAATCGTCGAGATGTTCGGCGGTGATGCGGTTGTTAGAAACGGCCGTTTTCAGCCCTGTGTAAATGCGTTCCTGCGTCTCTGGATTAGCAGTCATCAACATCAAATCCACGCCCGCGCAGATGGAAGCCACGATGTCGTGAATCTGCCCCTCGCCTTGCGTAATCGCACCCATGTCCAGCGCGTCGGTGATGGAAATGCCATCGAAGCCCATCTCCTCGCGCAACAGATCGTGCATGGCGGCGCGGGAAAGCGTGGCTGGCACATCCGAACCCGTGATGGATGGCAGGGCGAAATGACCGCTCATGACCATTTTTACGCCTGCGTCGAATGTGGCTTGAAACGGCCGTAATTCCCGTTCCAACAACTCATCTTTCGTGCGATCAATCAGTGGCATACTGTAATGCGAATCAACCGCCGCTTCCCCTTTGCCCGGAAAATGTTTGACGGTAGCGGCCACGCCCGCCGACTGAATGCCTTCGACCATAGCAACGGCCATAACGGCCGTTAATTCTGCATCATCACTAAATGCCCGAATCCCCAAGCTGGGGTTCAACGGATGGGTGTTCAAATCGCAGATGGGGGCGTAATTGATGTTCACGCCCATCGCCGCCAGTTCTTGCCCCATCGCTTGCCCAACTTGTCGCGCTAAGGCGGGGTCACGGGTCGCGCCCAATGCCATGTTGCCGGGAAATTGGGTCAGCGCGTCCCCCATCGCCATTAACTGCCCGCCTTCTTGGTCGGCGGCGATGAGCAACGGTGGATGTCCTGCGGAAACGGCCGTTTCCTGCAACAGATCAACCAACGCCCGCACCTGCGCGGGGCTTTCTACGTTTAAGTGACGAAAAAGGGTGAATCCAGCTAACGGCCGTTGGCGCAACCACTCCAAAATCCGCACGGGCGGCTCCATCCCTTCAAACGCCGTCATCAATTTATAACCAATCATAATAATAATGAATAATCAATAATGAATGGTTAATTGTGAATGGGTGGTCGCTTGACCACTTCATTATTAATTATTCCCAATTCATTATTCATTATTTCTTTAGCCCTTCACTGAGCCTGCAAGCAGTCCGCGCACAAAATAGCGTTGTAACGACAAAAACATAATCAACGGAATAATCATTGACACAAACGCGCCTGCCGTTAATAAATGCCAATCCTGCCCTTTCGTGCCGACCATCGCCGCCAAGCGGGAGGTGACAATCGTCACTTCAGGATTTGTGCCTAAAAAGACCAACGCCACCAGCAAATCATTCCACACCCATAAAAATTGAAAAATCGCAAAGGAAGCGATGGCTGGAACCGAAAGTGGCAGCACCAACTTCGTAAAAGCGGTGTAATGGGAAGCCCCATCAATCCACGCCGCCTCAAATAGTTCGCGGGGCAGCATGGAGATGTAGCCGTACAGTAAAAATATCGCCAATGGCAGTCCAAAGCCCGTGTGTGCCAGCCACACGCCCAAAAATGTGCCGTTCAGTTCTAAACTGGTATACAAACGCAACACAGGAATCAATGCCATCTGTAATGGCACGACTAACATCGCCACCACGAGCGCAAACAGCGCGTCGCGGCCACGAAATTTCATCCACGCAAACGCATAAGCGGCAAAGGCGGCGATGGTGATCGGGATGACCGTCGCCGGAATGGTGACGATGATGCTGTTAATGAATGCTGACCCCATACCATCGGCAAAGATGACGTTTTGGTAATTTTCCAACGTCCATTGCGACAGCGAATAAGGTGGTAAAAAGACCGTCCACCAGCCCGATGTGCGAATATCAATCGGGGTGCGGAATGAACTGACCAACATCCCTGCTGTCGGTAATGTCCACATAAATACGATGAAAAATACCGACAAACGGATGATATTATTGTCTAAAAGTCGGCGTAAACTGCTTTTGGATTGTACTTTATGATAGCTGCTCATTGGTTTGTTCCCTCAAAAATTGTCCATAGCGAATAAATTCGCGGCAACATGCAACATAAAGTTGCTTGCAAAGTCGGCCTTCGCCGACTGGGTTTTAGTCGGCGAAGGCCGACTTTGCAATTGTTGACGCGGTTTCAACCGCCATGTAACGAATCATTTATTGATTGATTCCTTGTTGACGCAGATTACGCACATTGACGATCATAATCGGGATCACAACGACTAATAAAATGACGGCCAACGCGCTGGCGCGGCCAAAATTGCGGAAATTAAACATTTCCACGAACATGCGATTGGCGACCACTTCGGTTTGAAATTTACCGCTGGTCATCACATACACGATGTCAAAAACTTTCAGCACCGCAATGAAAATTGTCGTGCCAACGGTCATAATCGACCCCTTGATGTAAGGGATGATGACCTTGAAAAAGATGGCTATCTCATTTGCACCATCTATCCGCGCCGCTTCCAGCAGTTCGGATGGCACACCCTTCAACGCGGCCGACAACACGACCATCGCAAAGCCCGTTTGCAACCAAATCATAATTAAAATAAGGGCGAAGGTGTTCAACGGCGCGTTAATCAGCCACGGGATGGGTTCTGCGCCGAACGCAGTTACAACCGCGTTTAATATGCCGATTTGCGGCCGTCCCGCAGGTTGCCACGCATACACAAATTTCCAAATGACACTCGCGCCAACAAAGGAGATGGCTAACGGCAGGAAAATGAACGATTTCGCCAACGCTTCACGCTTGATGCGATCAACCAGCACGGCGATCAACAAGCCCAAACTTACACTAAAACCCGTGCCAAAAATCAACCATAAAATGTTGTTGCGAAAGGCGATGTGCATTGCGCTATCGGTGAAGGCGAAAACATAATTTTGGAAGCCAAACGC
>CAYSDT010000036.1:8838-12603 GCA_964429835.1 uncultured Ardenticatenaceae bacterium
GGAACTTCTTCTGGCAGTTTACCGATGATGTCTTCAGTGAAACTGAGCCAGACGGTGTTTACAGCGGGATAGACGAGGTACATGACGAGCAGGAATACGGCTGGGGCAACGAAAATAAACGGCCGTATTTTTTCGCGCATCGTAAAGGACGGCAATCGTCCAATCAGGTCATTTGCTACCCAGAACAACGCCCAGATGCCGAGAACTCCCAACGTCATCGCCACCATCGCCAAGATGAGCTTGGCAGCCATCGGGTGCAACCCTGCATCACGCAATGCAGAAGCGGCCGTTTCCGCCCCCACCGCGTCGTAAAAACGCAATAGCAGGGTTTCGGGTGCATCTTTATCTTTGGTGAAGGCAATGCCCCACTTCAAGGCGATCAACACCGCAATTGCAATCAACACAGACACTCCTGTCCGCGCCCATTTAATTACCGCCGTACCGCCATCATATAATTCTTCGGGAGGAATTTCTTGATTAAGACTCATAATGCACCCTTTGAGTAGCAAGTTGCAAGTAACAAGTGGCAAGTAACACGGTGTTACTTGCCTACTTGCCACTTGCTTACTTGCTACTTGCTCACTTGCTACTTGTTACTCTATTCTGTCGGCCAGCTATCTTCAATAGACTGGAAGACCTCTTCCGTGTTTGCGCCTTCTGCGCTTACCCAATCCACCATGCCGCTCCAGAATGTGCCTGCGCCAACTTCGGCGGGCATTAAGTCAGAAGCATCAAAGCGCAAGGTCGTCGCCGTCGCCAAAATTTGGGATTGCGCTTGACCAGAGTAATCGCCGTACCAATCGGATGGCACTGCGCTGTTGGGGCTGATGAAGCCGCCAGCTTTAACCCATGTTTCTGCACCTTCGGGGGAAGCCAAGAACTCCATCACCGCCAATACTTCGGGACGGTCGTCGAACGCCGCAAAGAAGTCGCCAGCACCCAATACGGGGTTGCCGTAAGCGGGGTCGATACCAGGCAGATAGAAGAAGGAGCTATCTACGCCAGGTGCTGTACCTTCAGGCCAGAAGTCTGGAATCCAGCCAGCTTGTTTGTGGAACCAGCATTGGGGCGGATCTTCAAACATCGGGGTTTGCGTGTCGCCAACGAAGATGCTGAGGATGCCTGTGCTGCCACCGTAGACGTAATCTTCGGCAAACCAGAGGTCGCCAACGATGTCAACAGCGTTGATAACGGCGGGGTCGTTAAATGGAATATCATGGCTTACCCATGCGTCATATGTTTCGGGGGGAGCGGTGCGTAACAGCACATCTTCTACCCAGTCAGTGGCAACCCATCCAGTTACGCCGCCATGTTCGATGGAGACACACCACGGGTTCACGCCTTGCTCTTCAAGGATGGTGTCGCTGAGGGCAATCATTTCATCCCATGTTTGGGGAGCTTCATAACCTGCATCTTCAAAAGCGGCCGTTGGATACCAAACGATGGATTTTGTGCTGGCACGATAAGGCACAGCGGAAAGCTGTCCGTCTACCGTTGCCAAACCTGTCCACGCTTCGCTAAAGTCAGCATTTAATTGGTCTACGTTGGTGTACGCGCCGTAATCAACCACGTCGCCAGTCCGCACGAATTCAGCCATCAAAGCTGGTTGGGGGAAGCCCGCGATGTCGGGAGCGTCGCCGCCTTCGGTGCGAACGGTGATCAGTGTTTCAAATTCGGATGAGCCTTCGTAGAGGATGTCGATGCCAGTTGCTTCGGCGAACTCGGCTAAGACAACTTCAAAGTTGTCGCCTTCAGCTTCCGTCCATTTGCCGAATACGGTGACTTCTTCGCCAGCGTAGTCGCCAGCCATTGCGGCCGCTAAGTATTCGTATCCACCAGCGTCGGCGGCTTCTTCTGTTCCATCAGAAACGGCCTCTTCGGCTGTTTCTGCATCGGCTGCGTTAGGCGTGTACCACACATCCAACCCGTCTTGCAATTGTTGTGCGCCCTCTTCGGGGGTGATGTCGCCATTGATGACTTGTGCGCTCACACGCCACAGTTCATTCTCCAAATTCGGTTCGCCACGCGACAAAATTTGGTAAGAGTTACGGATGGTGGAATCACATTCGCCGCGCCAATTTACAAACTCTTGGGCGATGGGATCGTCGATGCTAATTTCTGCATTGGACAGTGAGAAGAAGCCGGGCAGAGCGTTGCTGTACAAGTTAGCAAACTCGGCGGAGGCGACCCATGTCAAGAATGTTTTGACCGCTTCGGGGTTCTCGGTGTTGGCGTTCATGCCCAAGGCGATGTCGGTGTGATCGCTGATGTAGCAATTGTCACCTTCATTTTGAACGGGGGGCATAAATGCGCCTAATTCAAAGTCGGCTTGGTCGTTGAACATGGAGATGTCCCAAGAGCCAGCGGGATAAATCGCCGCTTGTCCGAGTGTGAACAGGTTTTGGGAATCGGGGTACGTTTGTGCTTCAAAACCGCTGGGCAGATAGTCGCCCCAACGGGAGAGTTGTTCCAATGTGGCAACATATTCTGGATCGGTCAGCTTGCCTTCGCCGCTGATTAGGGCTAAACGGCCGTCTTCACCATTCCAGTAGTTGGGGCCTACATTTTGGAAGCCCATCGTGGCCGCTTCCCATTGGTCGGCTGTACCCATGTCTAACGGGGTGATGCCAGCCGCGTCCAGCGCGTCCATCACAGCAAAGAATTCGTCTACCGTCGCAGGAGCTTCTACACCCGCTTCAGCAAATAAATCTTGATTGTAGATGAAGCCGTGAATAACGGAAGCCATCGGCACGCAGAACACGTCGGAACCATCGTCCGTGACCCATGCACTTTTAGCTACGTCGCCAAAGTTGTCCATCCCGTCTAAATCGTTCAATGAGGCCAAATAGCCAGCATCAAACAGTTCCAACGAAGCATCGAAGGGGCGGCAGGTGATGAGATCGCCAGCCGTGCCGCCAGCCAGTTTGGTGTTCAACACGCCGTTGTATTCTGCGGGTGCGCTGGGGGCGAAAATGACTTCGATTTCGGGGTGTTCTGCATTGAAGGCGGGGATGATAACATCTTGCCAGATAGCAAGATCATCATTACGCCAGCTTTCAATGGTGATGGTCGCCGCGATGTCGCTGGTTGCGGGTTCGGCAGCTTCTTCAACTGCTTCTGTCTCTTCAACAGCTTCGGTTTCTTCAACGGCCGTTTCTTCAGTCGTCGTTTCCGCTTCCGTTGTCTCTGTCTCAGTTTCGCTGCCACCGCAAGCAGCTAAAAAGAGCATCATTACCAGTGTAAATAGAAAAATTTTACGCATGTTTCTTCTCCTTAGTCAGAAAATAGTGTATCTATGGAACGCCTTTTGCGTCCCTTCATTTTGATTAACTCCGCGTCTGGTGTGGGATGGATGGCTGTTTACGGTAAAACGGCCGTTTTCCATCATGTACACTTTCTGCAAAGCATTATCAACTAATAATAGTAGGTCAATTTTGCAAAATTGACCTACCGCCCCAATTGACGGTTCAAAGCTCCCATCACATCATCGTTAAACTTCTGAATAAAGCTCTGCACATATTCCACAATATCCAACGAATCATCCTTGATAAGTGGGGTTAAGTCCATGCCAAAGGCGATTTGTTCCGCTTCGTCAACGGCGTGGGAAGAGTAATAGGTGGCGTTGGCACGACGGCGACCCATCGTTGCCAGATCGTACCGCTTGCCGCCCGCGATTTGTGAATCGAATAGGGCAACTAATGCCGTCGCCATGTTTTCACGTCCGCCTACATCCATCGCCACCTTATCTTCGTCGGGCATCCAATC
>CAYSDT010000037.1:0-10339 GCA_964429835.1 uncultured Ardenticatenaceae bacterium
TAATGAATTGGGAATAATGAATTGGGAAGTGTACGCCTCCGTTCATTATTTATTATTAAAAATTCATTATTCATTATTATCCTCGTCTTGGGGTGATGGCGCGGCGAAGGCGTTTGATGAGGGTTTTGAGACGGTCGGGGTCGCTGACGGGATTGCCCGAAACGGCCGTTTCTAACACAACCTGCCTGCATAGAAGGAAAAGAAATAATGAATAATGAATTGGGAATAATGAATTGGGAAGTGTACGCCTCCGTTCATTATTCATTATTAAAAATTCATTATTCATTATTATCCCTGTCTCAGGGCGTAGCCAACCCCCCGTTCACTGACGATCCATTTTTGGTACGGGGTGACGGCGCGGCGGAGGCGTTTGATGAGGGTTTTGAGACGGTCGGGGTCGCTGACCGGATTGCCCCAAACGGCCGTTTCCAGCACATTTCCATGCACAACCTGTCCGCCCCGCTGACAGAGACAAAGCAGTAAATTGAATTGTGAAGTGGTCAAACTCATCAATTGTAAATCACCCCAAACTTGATGCCGTTGTTCGTCGATGACGAAGGGGCCGGCTTGAATCAGCCCTGCTACATCTTGACGACGGACAAAATCGCGTAACATACGGCTGCTGTATTGAAACGGTGCGCCCGCGCTCTCACCATCGGCGATGAGCAGACATTGTTGCTGTAAATAATGCACGCTGTCCACGTCGCCATCGGCAATGATGAGGGCGTGTTGCTCGTCTGCGGTCAGATTCTGCCACAAATAATGCAGATGTGAACTCGCTTCGGCTTCGATGGGATTGTCGAGATTGGTAAAGGCGGTTCGCGAACCGCCCCTACTGTGTTCCTCGTGCGCCATCGCCTGATAAGCGTGGTAGCCAGCGATATGCAAAAAGAAGGGGTGTGCGCCGACGAGTTCGAGTAAATAGTCGATGAGTGCGGGCGAGAAGTGGTATTGGCTGGCGGTGGTGCGTGTTTGTAGCAGGGCGTATGCTTCGTCGGCGGTGAATGTGCCGAGCGGGACGGTGACGAAAATGTTGAAAAAGGGGGAGCTTAGGATTTCTTCTTGGGCGGTGATGGCGTATAACGGCCGTTGACTGGCAGTTAAATACGCAAGTCCATATTTGGTCGTCAAGCCGCGCAGACGGGCGAAAAAGTAGGGGGAAAGTTCCTCGTTGCCCGCCAGCAGTTCAAATTCGTCGAGCAAAACGACGACGGGGATGTCTTGGCGGTACAGTTGGCGCAAGGTGCGGTCAAGGGCGCGGTAAGTGCCGATGTTGTCCTCTTCGTTAAGGATGATGTCTGCGTCTTGGGCGGCTTCGCGCAAGCCGTCGAGCAACGCTTCGTAAACGCGCTCGGCTGGTGAGCCGCCGACTTCCTGACAATCGAGAAGCATGAACAGCGGCGCGTTTTCCTGTGCGGTGGTTTGTCGTTGCAGGTGCAACAGCAGTGAACTTTTACCAATGCGGCGCGGCCCGATGAGCGATACGCTCTGTCCGTTATGCAGGAGTTCGAGAATTTGGGTGGAAACGGCCGTTCTTCCGTGAAAATGTTCTGCTTGCCGAATCGCGCCGCGATGGTAGAAGGGGTTGTCTATGCTCATGGGGGGATTGGGTTTATTGGGGAACGACGTAAGCGTTCACGACCGCTTCTTTTATCAGAGCTTGATATGGTATGCCCATTTTGTTGGCACGTTCTTTAACCGCATCCAGCACATATTCTGGGAACCGAATGGAGATTGAACGAGAAGTTGGTTTTAAGTTTGGGAAAGATGCTGACTCAAAATCGGCAGGTTCTAAATAATCGGTCAAATCTGCGGTTGCCCAGAAAGCACGTTCTTCATCCTCGTTCTTGAATGTGGGTATATCACGTTCTGTTTTCATATAATGGCCGTTCCTTTTTATTGATGTCTCTCACCGAAATTACCCGAATGTATTTCCCCCGAATGGTAAACACGATAAATAGTAAGCGTCCTTTTCTCGTTTTACCCAATAAAATAGACCGCGTTTCACTTTCGGTGGAGTGAATAACATCCTTTGCCAGCCGCCTGTCTGGGTCAAAAAACGCCTCTTCGGCTTCCGTTGTGCTGACTTGATGAGTGAGCCAATTTTTATGCTTATTGCCATCATCCCATTCAAATTGTGCTGGTTCAGGTATCCTAATCATTTGTATGATTGTATCATGTGGTATATACAGGGAGCAACTGTTAAACGGCCGTTGGGTATAGCAATATTTTGTGGGGTGTGTTTTGGATATACTGCTGGAGTTGAGGCTTTAGTCGGCCGTTCTTCCGTGAAAATGTTCTGCTTGTCGTATTGCGCCGCGATGGTAGAAGGGGTTGTCTATGCTCATGGGGGGATTGTAATTAACAATTGATAATTGACAATTGATCGCGGATTAGATGGGAAACGGCAGTTGTACGTTACAAAACAGTATCTAACATTTCAGGATGTTTCTTTAGCCAACTACGATACGCTTCTGCAATTATTTTCAAATCAGATAAATGGGTCGCACTAATTTCATAAAGTTCTTCGGTACTAATTTCGTGATAAAAATGAACCATTCGGTTTCGGTATCCAGCTAAAATGCGGAGTAATCGTGCGTTTTCCTGACTTAACACCCCTTTTTCACCCAGTTGGCGCGCTATTTCTTTGTACTCGGTGACACCTTTACCAAAACCCTTTGCCAGAATATGCCGTCCTACATCCAGCAAGGCTTCTAGGCCACGCCGTAAACAAGATTCGGCCGTCCACACATTACGGCTGTCAGCCATGAATTGGTCATGGTCTGATAATGGCAACGCTTCAATTTCACTGATCATCCGTTGTACCCAATCTAGCCGATCCAGCACAACTCGTTGTGATATTTTCGTCGGTATCATGCGATATTCTCCATAATAAGTTGCTGCCGTTCGCGTTCCAATGGGATTAGATCGCCAGCGCGGCGCAGAACATATAAATCATACTCATCGGCCATATACTCATCAGTGGTATAAAGACGCTCTCCACGAATGATGTTGGCAGCTAAGAAGGGATCGGCCTCAGAGAGTGCGATTAAATCAATACGCGCTACGTCAAAAAAATCTTCTAAGGCGATGAGCAGTTTGACCTTTTGTTTGATGGGTAATGGTTTTGTCGTGTGTATGCCTATATCTAAATCAGAATCGTTTATGGATGACAGGTTGGTTTCATCATGCACCCGTGCAGATGCTTCTTGGGCGCGGCTGCCAAAGGCGTAAAGTGTGTTTATATTAAATTGCTGACAATGCTGTGCTAATGTCATGATTTATTCCATGAAACTGTTCCGTTTGTTGTATCGCGTCTTGCCGTATCGTGCCATGATGGTAGAAGGGATTGTAATTGACAATTGATAATTGACAATTAACAATTGACAATTGATAATTGTCGTATGACTCCACAAGAATTTGTTACCAAATGGCACAAGATACAGCAGAAGGAAACGGCCGTTTCCCAATCCCACTTTAATGATGTGTGCCGACTCGTCGGCCATCCACTCCCCGTCGAACATGACCCGACAGGCAAGACCTTTTCGTTTGAAACGCGCACCGTTAAGCCAGACGGCCGTAAAGGATTCGCCGACGTGTTTTTCAAAGATCATTTCATTTGGGAATACAAGGGGCCGCATAAAGATTTGGACAAGGCGTATCGCCAACTCCAGTTGTACCGCGAAGATTTGCAAAATCCCCCCCTGCTTATCACCAGCGACATCCATACCATCATCATCCACACCAATTTTAATAATTACCCCACCGAAAAGCATGTCATTGATTCTAAGGTACTCATGTCGGGGAAGGGGATGGAGTGGTTACAGTGGGCATTTTTTGACCCCGACAAGCTCAAGCCCGCGCAAACACAGCAAGAGCTTACCAAAGCGGGCGCGGACACCTTCATCGCCGTTGCCGACGCGATGAAAAAGCATCAGGAGGTGACGGGCGAGGCTTACAGTGCCGAGCAGTTGGCACATTTCATGGCACGTCTGCTTTTCACCCTTTTTGCCGAAGATATGGATTTGTTGCAAGAGCATATCTTTACCAGCTTGTTAGAAACAGCTAAACAGCCGCGCACCAATCTGCAACGGGGCATGCAAAGCTTATTCCGCGAAATGCGGACGGGCGGGATATTCAATGTCTATGAAATCCGTCATTTTAATGGCACATTGTTTGATGATGATTTTGTGCCGACCATCCCCGATGAACTGGCAAAAGCGTTGCTGCACGCCGCCAGTCAGGATTGGTCAGCCGTTGATCCATCCATCTTTGGCACGCTGTTTGAGCGGGTGATTGATGAAGGTAAGCGGGCGCAATTGGGGGCGCATTACACCAGTATAGATGACATCATGCTTATCGTTGAACCCGTGTTGATGGAACCGTTGCGGAAGCGATGGAATGATGCCCGCCGCCAAGCAAACCAACTGCTGCGACGGGATAAAGAGGCGGAGGCGCACACCCTTCTTGCCGATCTTGCCGTTGAAATCGCCGCCGTGCGGGTGCTTGATCCTGCTTGTGGTTCTGGTAATTTTCTTTATGTGGCGTTGCGTCAACTGCTTGACCTGCAAAAACAGGTCATCGCTTACGCCGAGCGGAAGGGGTTGTCGTCGATTGCGTTAACGGTCAGCCCAGAGCAATTGTACGGCATTGAAATCAACATTTACGCCCATGAATTGGCACAAATTACGGCGTGGATTGGCTATTTGCAATGGCGTAAAGAAAATGGCTTTGGCGAGATGGATGACCCTGTGTTGCGCCCCCTGCACAACATTAAAAATATGGATGCCATCCTCGCCTACGATGCTGATGGCAATCCAGTTGAGCCTGAATGGCCTGCGGCCGATGTGATTATTGGCAATCCGCCATTTATTGGCGGCAACAAAATACGACAGTTATTAGGCGACGAAGCACTTGACGACATATTTAGCGTATACGACGGTCGTGTGCCAGCCTTTGCCGATTTGGTTTGCTACTGGTTTGAAAAAACACGAACGCAGATTGAACAACGTGATGGTATGCGTGCTGGTTTACTGGCAACCAGTTCGATTCGCGGCGGAGCAAATCGTGAAGTGCTAAAACGTATCAAAAAAAGCGGTGATATTTTCATGGCGTGGAGCGACAATGAGTGGGTTTTGGACGGCGCGGCTGTGCGCGTGTCCCTCATCGGCTTTGATGATGGGGCGCAGGTAACGAGACAGTTAGATGGTAGGCATGTTTCGATGATCAATTCAGATTTGACATATTCAGCGGATTTAACAACGGCCGTTAAACTGGCAGAAAACAAAGGTATTTGTTTGAGAACTGACGAGAAAGGCGGCCCATTTGATATTTCTGATGATCTTGCGCGTCAGATGCTGGGCAAAACAAATTCAAGCGGCAAACCGAATACAGATGTGATTTTTCCTTGGGTTAATGGATTGGATATTGTTCGACGTAACCGCCATAAGTGGATTATTGATTTTGGCATTAATGTGGCAGAACAAGAAGCCAAGGCGTATCGCGCACCGTACCGTCATGTAAAACAGCATGTGAAACCGATGCGTGCTAATAATCGAATGGAGCGATTACGCAAACAATGGTGGCTGCATCGTATACCGGGCGCGGAGATGCGAGAGGCATTGACGAAGCAGAAGCAGTTCATTGTTACCCCTGCTCTTACAAAACATCGCCTGTTTGTCTGGCTGAGTGCGCCAACGATACCAGATCATCAACTCTATGCCTTTGCGCGTGAAGATGATTACTTTTTTGGTGTTTTACATTCACGATTGCATGAGCTATGGGCATTACGGTTAGGTACATCACTTGGTCCAACGCCGCGTTACACACCTACTACTACTTTTGAAACGTATCCCTTCCCATGGCGGCCAGGGGAAGAGCCGTCCGAAGTGGATGATGCGCGTGTGGCGGCGATTGCTGAATGGGCGTTGGCGTTGGTGGAGTGGCGGCAAGCGTGGCTTAATCCACCGCGCAAGGGGATGAATGGCGGCAATGGCGGCATTGACACTGTGTATGAAAAAATGTTGAAAAAACGGACGCTGACTAATCTGTACAATGGGTTGGTTTATTACCGCGAGACAAGACCTGTCAGGTTCGGAGCGACCGCAGGCCGCTCCGAACCTGACAGGTCTGCGGTGTTATTCGACCAAGCCGTTTTCGACAAAACAACGCGCAACGCTGTCACCCATATCGACATCGAAGAATTAGATGATATTCACATCGGGTTAGACAATGCGGTGCTAGACGCATATGGCTGGCCGCATACGCTCACTGATGAGCAGATTTTGGAACGGCTTTTGGCGTTGAATTTGAAACGAGCCAGAGAAAATAATGAATAATGAATAATGAATTTTTAATTGCTAATGGGGATCCAAGATGCCCATTCATTATTCATTATTAAAACTTCATTATTCATTATTCCTAACCAGTCGCCCCACCAGACCCGGCCCCTCATACACCATACCGCTGTACAATTGCACCAACGAAGCCCCCGCTTCCAATTTTTCTTCCACATCGGCAACGGTGCTGATGCCGCCTACGCCGATGATTGGCAAACGGCCGTTTGTCCTTTCACTAATATACCGAATCACCGCCGTACTGCGTTCGCGTAACGGCCGTCCGCTAAGCCCGCCCGCCTCATCCCGATTTTTGCCCCGCACCCCATCCCGTGACAGGGCGGTATTGGTGGCGATGATACCGTCAACCCCCTCATCGCTGATCGCTTCCAAAATCTCGTCTAACTCTGCCCACGTCAAATCAGGGGCGATTTTTACCAGCAATGGTTTGCGTTTTTGATTGATGGATAGCACATCATTTTCAGATTGCAATTGCGCCAATAAATGGCGAAGGTAATTTTTGCCTTGCAGTTCACGCAAGCCGGGCGTGTTGGGTGAACTGATGTTGACTGCCAGATAATCGGCATATGGGTACACGGCCTGCATGACGGTGAGATAATCGTCAGCGGCATTGGCGAGCGGGGTCTCTTTTTGCTTGCCTATGCTTACGCCGATGATGTAGTCGCGGTCGGTGGGGAGGGTGGTTAGGTTGTAAACGGCCGTTTTTACCCCCTTATTTGGAAATCCCATCCGATTGATCAGCCCGTCATCTTCTGGCAATCGAAAAATGCGCGGGCGTGGATTGCCCGCTTGCAGTTTTGGGGTCAACGTACCCACTTCGATATGTCCAAAGCCGAGCATTGCCAGCCCGCGTACCACGCACGCCTCTTTGTCAAACCCAGCCGCCATACCGATGGCATTGGGAAAGGTCAACCCAAACAGCACCACTGGATCGACAGGCAGATCGCCCGCGATGTGCCGCAACATATACGGTGCAAACCGTTGCCCCCAACTCAGCGCGGTCAGCGTGCGGTCATGCGCGTGTTCGGCATCCAGCTTTTTCAACAACGGAAAGGATAGGTTTTTGTACAAATTCATACGGAGTTTATTCAGGGTGTAGGGGCGGTTCGCGAACCGCCCCTACTTGCCACTTACACTGGTGTTTTCTCAAACAACAGCGTCACATGGTCAAGACTTTCATCTGAGCCGACGACGGTTACACGGTCGCCCAATTTCAGTTTGGTGTAGCCGTGCGTCACAATCACATCTCGGCCGCGATGGATGGACATGATGAGCGTGTCCGTTGGCAGGCGTAAATTACGCAAGTATACGCCGTCCAAATCGGGATCGGTGAGTGTGATTTCCATCATGTCCTGTCCGTCCCCATCACCAAGCAAGAGAGAAACGGCCGTTGGTGAGCGCACAAACTGCTCCATCAAACTGACAATTGCCGTCCCTGGATCGACAATCAATACGCCTAACTCATGGAATTTATCGAAATAAGCGCGATCATCCAAGCGGGTGATGATGGTTTCTGTGCCAAAACGCTCGTAGAACAGTTCGCAAATGTGCAGATTTTCTTCATCAGACAGCATCGTCACAAGCGCATCCGCACTTGATGCCTCCAATCGGGCGAAAGTCTCCTCGCTCATCTCAAAAACGGAGCAGCCACAGATGATCACATCATCCATATTGCTATGTTTTGGCCGATGTTCTTCATCTGTGCAAGCGATTTTTACTTGCCAATTATGCGCTTGCAGTTGGTGCGTCAACGCCATCGCTTGATTGTCTAATCCAAAAATGATCACGTCCCGTATGCCGTCAAATGGGGCATGTTTGCCATGTTTATGCGCTTCACCAACCTTGTTGATCGCATATTTAAGGAAGATGGGGCCAAATATCTGATTTAACACCACGACGGCGATAATCATCGTCGCAAATTCGGTGCCAAATGAGGGGAACTCATCGGCAACTTCTTTTGCCAGCCCCAGCGCAACCCCCGCCTGCGTTACGAATCCCATCCATTTTAATTTATTATGTTCTATGGGGTCGCCCGCCAACATGCCGCCCGTAAATGAACCAATCATAATGGCAAACAGCCGCACAGCGACCAGCACGAGCGCAATCGGCCATACCTTTGCTAATACATCTAATTTTAACGATGCCCCCGTTAAAGTGAAGAAGGCGACGTAAATGTACGGCCCTGTTTTGGTTAGAATTTGGTGGAATTCAACACGATGTTTGCTGTAATTGGTGATTAAAAAGCCAGCTATCATGGTGATGAGCAACGGCTCAACAAGCAGTTCAAAGGGGGTGTATTCGGCACTGAATTCACGAAAAAAGGTAGCAAGAACAAAGACAAGATAACCGATTAGTAAGATCAGAAATGTTTTGATGTAAGTATGTAGCGTACTGCCTAGAATTAGCCCTAATATCTTATAGAGAATGTAGGCATTGATGACGGCAATCGTCATTTCAACCAATAGCAACAGGAGGAAACTGATATTAAGACCGACACCAAGCAGTAACGCATCGGCAACAGAGGTGCTGATGGCAAAGATGGTGATGACGATGATGTCCATAATGACCGTCACACCGAGCATGATTTGGGTGTACGGCCCCTTCGCCCGTAATTCAGTCACAATGGCGATGGCTGATGATGGCGAGCGGGCGATGAGTAATGCGCCTGTCAAAATGGCGATGGCTATCAGACTGGCGGTCGGCATTCCAACGGTGAACGGAATGTAGTCGGCTATCAAAAAGACGGTGATGCTGGTTAGGGTGAAGGTGACCAGAATGAGGAAAAAGGTGGTGAAGCCGATGCTTTTGAACTTCCCTTTTAGTTCGGGCAAAAACAGTTCGTTGCCGGCCGCCATCGCAATGAAACCGAGAGCGATTTCGTCGATGAAGCGTAAATCGTGTACGGCTTCTTCAGGTAAAAATTTGAGTACAAATGCGCCGACAAGCACACCTGTGAACAGATAGCCCGTGATTTTGGGCAGTTTGATCTTGGTGAAAAATTCACCAATCTGCGCCGAAGCAAGGGCGATTAACAAAAATGCGGAGAGATAGAGAAGTAGGTCTTGTAGATGTTCCATGAATTCCTTATGGGTTGTGCAAGTGGCGAGTAGCGGGTGGCGAGTGGCGAGTCGCAGGTCAGCCACACATTATTTGCTATTCGCTGCTTGCTGTTTGATTGTTTTCGCGTCGCAGGCGATGGAGAAAGGCGACTGATTTTAGATTGCGCTCGAGGGTGTAGGTGAGGTAATGCTGCATGATAATTTCGAGTTCGGTTTGCAACGGCCGTTTCAAATGTAACCCCTGCACCGTCGCCCAGTCACGGGATTGCAGGTAGCGCAGCACTTTGAGAGCGGTTGAGGATAAAGAACGGCCGTTTCTATCCTTCGCGTAACAAGACGGGCATAACACCCCGCCCAATTCCGCGCTGAAAAACTGGTTTTGTTCTTGAATCGGCTCATTACAGCCGACACAGCGGAACAGTTGCGGCTGAAAACCCGTTAATGACAGCAAATGCAGTTCGTAAAAGCGGGTTGCCAACGGTAATTGCTCGCCCGTCGCACACCAGCTTAACCCATCGCTCAATAAGCGGTACAGCGGGCGGTTGGGGTCTTCATCCACCGCAAACTGATCCAGCAGTTCGGCCATGTACGAAGCGTGTGTCATCCGCAATAAATCTTCGCGCAAAGCGGGGTACGCTTCAACCATTTCAGCTTGGGTGATGATGGGTAATGACTTTCCCCGTGCAAACAAAAACTGGGTACGCATGAACAAATCGACATGTCCCGTCTTGCGGCTTTGCGGCTTACGCGCCCCTTTCGCAATCGCCTTTAATTTGCCGAACGCACGACTGTACAGTGTCAGTAAACGGTCTGCTTCTCCAAAATCAGTACGCTTCAGGACGATGGCCTCACTGCGAAAAGTGCGTGGTTTGCTCATGGGCGATAGTATACAACCCTTTCATCGCTTGTGCGTACTGTAAGGGA
>CAYSDT010000037.1:10439-12477 GCA_964429835.1 uncultured Ardenticatenaceae bacterium
CATGGATTATACAGAACTGATTACAAGATCGTGGAACATTGTATGGAAAAATAAGGCGTTATGGGTGCTTGGCTTTTTGGCTGGATTGGCGGCCAACGGGGCTAGAAGCAGCAACAGCTACTCATCAAATTCAGGTGAAATGTCACCAGAAATGATGGCAACGCTCGGCGCAATGGCACTCTTTTTTGCCTGTATCGCCATTATCGTCGGCATCATCGTGTGGGTGTTGGGAACGCTTGCTCGCGGTGGCTTGATCGGCTCCGTTTGGGCGTTAGACGACGACGAAACGGCGACATTGACAGTCGGCGAGGCGATTCAACCCGGTTTGCAATCCTTTTGGCGCATGATTGGTGTCAACATCCTGCTCTACTTGCCAGTTTGGCTGTTTTCAATGGCGATGGTAGCTGTGATATTTGTGATGGTGGGGGGAGTGGCAGTTTTCTCCTCTCTAGCCTCCAACCCTGACGACATATTTAACATGATGGGGCCAGGCATTGCGATGGCAGTATTCGTCTTCTGTCTCATGCTCTGTTTGCTGATTCCGCTTGGCATATTCTTGCAATTGATTCAAACATTCGCCCTGCGCGGCACAGTCATTCGTAACTTGGGTGTACTCGAATCCATCAAACACGGCTGGGACGTGTTGCGTGCAAATGTGGGTGAAATCATCATGCTTGGCATTCTCTTTACGGGCATCGGCATTGCTGCCAGCATGGCTGTTGGCATGATCATGTTCCCGCTTGCGCTGTTGTCAATGGCTCCCATGATGGGGTTAATGTTTGCAGGTGAAGAAATGAGCGTGCTGTCGGGCTTTTGGATGGTGTGTGCGGGATTGGGCATGACAATCATCGGCGCAATACTGCTTTCGGTGTTCACCGCTTGGCGTTCGGCCGCGTTTACGCTGGCGTATAAGCAATTCACAGGCAAGCACATTGAACCTGCATCTGATTTTGATTTAGAGCCGAAATTTTTGTAAAAAGTTGCAAGCGGCAAGTTGCAAGTGGCAAGTAGCGTGTTGCCCACTTGCAACTTGCCTACTTGCTACTTGTTACTTGCACAATGAACTACAACGACCTATTTGAACGTGCCGCGCAATTAGTGTGGCGGCATAAATTTATGTGGCTGTTGGGCATGTTGATTGGCATTAACAGCACCTTGTTTGGTATTGTGCGTCTGGCAGTGCAGATGGTGATTCCTGAATCGCTGTTCACCCTTGAAACGCTGACTGGCGGGCTGGACAACCTGCCCACCTTTGATATTTCCCCTGATTTATTTGCAATTGAACCAGAACGTTTATTCCTCTATTTGGCGGGCGGCACAACGGCCGTTTTCATCTGGGCAATCCTGTTTTGGATACTCGTCACCGTCTCCGAAGGCGCACTTATCGGCGCGGTGCGTGATGCCGAAACCGCTCAGCCCGTCCGCTTTGGCACGTCGCTAAAAGCGGGCTGGCGATGGTTGGGTCGTTTCGCCGCTGTTGACGCGCTCGTCTTTCTCCCGTGGTTCATTTTTACGCTGGTGATGATGGTTATTGGCATCGCTGGTATGTTTTATCTGTTCTCGCGCACCATCGCCCCCAATGCAAACCTGCAGGAATTAGCCTCGTCATATCTCATCAGCTTGCTTTGCCTGTTCCCCGTGATGATCGTGATGGGATTGCTGAGCAAATTGACCATTTGGTATCGTACATTGGCGTTTCGGGATGCGGCGTTGCTGGATCATGATGTAAAAACGGCCGTTTCCCATCCATTCCACCTCATCAAAGCAAACGTCAGCGGCGTTATCGGTGTCACAGCCTTATTGTGGGGCGTGGCGACGATTGCTGGTTGGGGAATAACGGCCGTTTCCCTCTTTTCTACTTTTGCATTAAACGGCCGTTCGCCCTTCATTATCGCCCTCGATCTGGCCGCTATTTTGCTGATCGCCTTGTTAAAAGGCGCGTTAGCCGCCTTCACCGCCGCCGCGTGGACGCTTGCGTACCGGGAATGGGCAGTTAATAATGAATAATGAATTTTTAATAATGAATTGTGAATGGGGA